>NZ_JBDSQY010000253.1:0-25560 GCF_039929585.1 Capsulimonas sp. | reverse complement strand
GATTTCTCTCGTGTGTGCGTAAGGACAATTGACTACTGGATTTCTGGCAGAGCAATGCGATAGGATTCGGCCCCCTGCCCCCAATCCTGGGGGAGGAGCAGATGCCCCCCGCCCCCACAAGGGGTGTAAACCATAAAATCGATTGCGTGAAGGATTTGCCGCGTGGACGACCATGGGCGCTTACCCCTTTGGGGGCCAGGGGGATTCTTAACTCCTCCCCCAGGATTGGGGCAGGGGGCCGAATCTGCTATAATATCCCCAAATCATCGAATACTTAGAAGGAATCACCCATGACTACCAACACCAATCTCCCCCTCGCCGGCAAAGTCGCCATCGTCACGGGGGCCTCGCGTGGGATCGGACGGGCGATTGCGGAGCGGCTGGCGGCGGACGGCGCATCCGTGGTCGTCAACTATGCGCGCAATGAAGATGCGGCGAGAGAAGTGGTCGAGGGTATTACGTCGCGTGGCGGGACAGCGTTCGCAGTTCAAGGGAACATTAGTTTGGTTTCTGACGTAAGAAAATTATTCGCGGTGGCTAAAGAAAAATTTGGGCGTCTAGATATTCTGGTCAATAACGCCGGGGATGCGCTGTTTGGGCCGATCACGGAGACGACGGAAGAGACGTTCGATATGCTGTTTGATTTGAATGTCAAAGGCGTTTACTTCGCCATGCAGGAGGCCGCGAAGGTTATGGAGCAGGGCGGGCGGATCGTCAACATCTCCAGCGGGGTCACGATCCTGGGCGTCCCGCAGGCCGCGCTCTATGGCGGAACGAAGGGCGCCGTCGAGCAGTTCGCCATGGCGGCGGCAAAAGAATTGGGGCCGCGTGGGATTACCGTCAATACGGTTTCACCGGGCATGACCGAAACGGACCTACTGAAGAAGGTCGTTCCGGAAGAATTTCGGACGGATATGTCGCAGACCGTGCCGCTGGGGCGGCTCGGACAGCCGGACGATATTGCGGATGTGGTCGGTTTTCTGGCGAGCGACGCCGGACGCTGGGTGACCGGGCAGAATATCCGGGCGACCGGCGGCGCAGCGTAGTTTCAATAGACGGCGTCAGCGGGTGGGGGCGCCGCCGCCGTATGGAGAAGGGCGGCGACCTGCTCCGCCGAAGCGGTGTGCGTATCGCCGCGCGGGTGGATCATAATCGCGATGCACCGGCTGCCACTCACAGCGGAATGCGCAAACTCAAAGGCAATCCCCTGCCCCCGTGAATCAAAAATCATTCGCTGGGAATCCGTGGGACGAATTTGGGGATATTGGCGGCGAATCTGCGCCAGCGTCGCGCCCGTGGCGAGGCCGCCATGGGTGCGATACCAGGGCGAAGTGATTCGAATGGCGTTAATTGTCAGCCCATTCGATGGCCGACGGTTCAAGACGCCGTTACTGACGACCTGAATGAACAGTGTATTGCGAACGCCGCGCGCTTCTCGGGAGACCCAAACGATGCGCAAATGCGACATTCCGCTTTCGGCAATGGTCGGCCGGGGAAGCCGCGCCAGAGTCTTCGCGCCTTCCGAACCCAGCGCGGTTTGGCCGATGCTGCGGCCCGGGACGATCCAATGCGACCCGTGCGGCGCCGCCGCGCAGGCTCCCGTGGATAGGACGCCGAGGGCAAAAATACTGATGGCGCATGGCTTCATAAGGCTGTCTCCTTAGCGTTGCAGAGAGTTAATCTTACCCAGTAGGACGCCTTTGGATCAGCGGCGGTTCCATTCTGGTCTAAGCGCCTTTCGTTCATCGAAATTCACTTGACTTACCAGCGTCGCAAGGCCCATAATAGGAACGCCAATGACGAATTTTCAAGACGGAATCGATCTGCACGCCCATACAACGGCGTCGGACGGAAGCTTGACTCCGACGGAGTTGGTGGACAAGGCGGCGGACCTGGGTTTGCAGGCGCTGGCCGTGACCGACCATGACACCATCGCCGGACTTGCCGAAGCGCAAATCGCCGCCCAGAAGCGGAACCTGGAACTCGTTCCCGGCGTCGAACTTTCGGTGGAGGATGACGGCGGACGTTTTCATCTGCTGGGATATCTCTTCGATCCGGAAAATGAGGCGCTTGCCGGAGCGCTCGTACGGCTGCGCGCCAGCCGCGCACGGCGTAACGAGGAGATGGCGGCGAAGATGGCCGAGCTTGGCCTTCCCGTCACCATGGACGATGTCCGCGCGGAGGCCGGCGAGGACGCCGAAGTCATCGCCCGTCCGCATTTCGCACGCGCCCTGCTCAAAAAAGGGATCGTAAATTCGGTACAGGATGCGTTCGACCGTTTCTTGGCGACCGGGAAACCGTTGTATCAGCCAAAGGATGTCCTGACGCCGCGCGACGCCGTCGCCTTGATCCATGGGGCGGGTGGCCTGGCCGTCATCGCACATCCTGGCTTGATACCGCTCAACGACGCTGCGCTCGCGGCGCGTATCGCAAGCCTGGCGTCGGAGGCGAAGATTGACGGCATAGAAGCTTATTATTCGCAGCACGGACCAGCTCAGACGGAGCGTTTTTTGAAGAGCGCCGAGGAGAATGGACTCCTCGTGACAGGCGGGTCGGACTTCCACGGTATTCCGAAACCGCACGTTCCGCTGGGAATTGTATACAACAACCGCCCCGCGCCTTCACATCTTCTGCGGGAGATGCGCGCGCGTTTGGCGTTAGATTAAAGGGACCAATTTATGTCGCACATGCTGGACGAAATCCGGGAGCAGCCGGACGTCGTTCGTAACATCATCGATCGAGAATTTCATCAAGTCGAGGCCCTGGCGGCGGAGATCAAGCGGCGCAATGTCGCATTCGCTTATGTCGCCGCCCGCGGCACCTCGGACAACGCCGCCGTTTACGGCAAGTATGTCCTGGAAATCCAGCACGGCCTGCCGACGGCGATCGCCGCCCCGTCCGTAGTCACCGTTTACGACACCGTGCCGAAGCTGGGGCCGCAGGCGTTCGTCCTGGGCATCTCACAGTCCGGCGCGGCGCCCGATGTCATTGAAGTCATCAAGTGCGCCCGCGAGTCCGGGGCGCTGACAGCCTGTATCACCAACGAGCCGGACTCCGCGCTGGCGCAGGCATCCGAGCACGTGCTCACGATCGGCGCGGGTGAGGAGAAGGGGATTGCAGCGACCAAGACCTACACCGGGTCACTGGCTTTGCTGGCGCTTCTTTCCACGGCGATGGATGACTCGCACCCCGAGCGATTGGTCTATCTTCGCCGCGCGGCCGACGCCATGGAGAAATCTTTAGGCCTTGATGAAGCGCTTCACCAGTTGGTCGAGAAGTACAAGGCCATGACGGGATGCGTCATCATCGGCCGTGGATACAACCACTGCACCGCCTCGGAAACGGCGCTGAAGATCACCGAAACGTCTTATATCAGCGCGAAGTCTTACTCAGCCGCCGCGTTCCAGCACGGACCGATCGCGCAGGTCAACAGCGGCTTCCCCTGCCTGCTCTTTGCGCCGGACGGCAAAGCGTTCCCGGCAATGGCCGAGCTTGGCGAAAAGCTGCGTCAGCAGCACCCTGCCCTGATCTCCTTCGCCCATGACGCCGCCTTCCTCGCCAGCAGCGAAACAGCCGTGCGCATTCCCGCCCCCGTCGCGGAATGGGTCAGCCCGCTGGTCTATGCGGTCGCCGGCCAATTGTTCGCCTATTGGCTTGCGCTCTCCAAGGGCCTCGACCCGGATGCGCCGCGCGGTCTGGAAAAAGTCACGAAGACCGTCTAACAACGCACGAACCTACCGCCCCTCCTGTCGCCAATAGCGACAGGAGGGGCTTTTTTATTTGGACGTTGTATGACAGGATTACTTTATCGCTAAAATTGGAATACTCAAGAAATAGCGTCTCCGCTCGTAGGAGAAAGCAGCGTTTGGAGATTTTTTATGGCGACAATGGCGCCTTTGACGGCGCACGATAGTTTGAAGATCTTGATTGTCGATGATGATGCGTTGGATCGGCGGATGGTGCGCCGTGCATTGAAAGATGGTGAAAGCTCTTCATTGATTACCGAAGTGGATAGCTGCGCCGCGATGATGGCGATGGTGCAGGAGGATCAGTTCGACTGCATCTTTTTGGACTATCAACTCGCGGACGGCACGGCGCTGGCGCTCCTGGAGAAATTACGCGCTCAGAATATCGATACGCCAGTAATTGTCCTGAGCGGGCATGGCGACGAACAGATCGTGCGCGAACTGATGAAAGCCGGCGCCGCCGACTATCTCCCCAAGGACATTGCGACCAGTTCTTATATCAACCGGAGTCTGCGCAGCACCCTACGTTTTTATCAATCCGAGATGCAGGCAAAACATGCCGTGGAAGCGCTTCGCCTGCGCGACCGTGCAATCGCTTCCGCGAACAATGGGATCATTATCTGCTCGGTTGGCCCTGACTTCCCGATTATCTACTGCAACCGAGCGTTTGAGCGCCTCACGGGATACGGCGATAATGAAATCTTAGGGCACAGCTTCCGTCTCCTTGTGGGACCGGAAAGCGACCAGGAGACGGTGAACGAAATCGCACGCTGCCTTGACCAGGAAACGGAGTGCCACCAGGTTCTGCGCAATTATCGTAAGGACGGTTCGTTCTTCTTTAATGAGCTGACATTTTCCCCGGTACGCGACATCGAAGGGCGCTTGTCGCATTATGTCGTGGTCTGCAACGATGTCACTGAGCAGCGGCGGGCCGAGCAGGAAAATTCACGTCTGCTGCGAGAAGTCCGAGACTCTATGGAGCGCGAACGGGCGTTCCTGCGCGACGTGCTGTCGAGCGCCACGGACGGCAAGCTGCGCCTGTGCCACACGCGTCAGGAACTGCCGACGCCCATGACCGAATATGGCGGCTATGTCTCTCTCCAGGCGACAAGCGGCATCGCGGAGATGCGGCACATCGTTCGAGACACCGCCATCACCTGCGGTCTGCCCGAGGAACGCTGGCAGGATCTGGTGACCGCCGTCGGTGAGGCCTCCATGAACGCCGTCGTACATGGCCGGGGCGGCTTCGGTCGCGTTTATTACAAGCCGGGGGAGATGGCGCAGGTCTGGATCGAAGACAAAGGAACCGGCATTGCGCTGATGAACCTGCCCCGCGCCACGCTGGAGTGCGGCTATACGACGGCGGGAACGATGGGCTGCGGATTCAGCTTTATCTTGAAGACCGCCGACAGGCTATGGCTGCTCACCGGTCCGACGGGAACAACGCTGGTGATCGAGAACGATATCGCCAAACCCGAGCTTCCGTGGCTGCGCGAATAGCGATTTAGTAAAGACGCAAAAAGAGAACAGCCGGCGATTGAAATCGCCGGCTGCTTTTCTGCGCCGCTCTGTGTTTGCCCACCAGTGAGCGAACTATGGAGTTGTCGCTGGACCAGTCGGAGTCGGAGCGGCGGGGCCGGTAGGAGCCATTCCCGGCTTCGTCGTGATATCAGCGGGCGTCTTCTCGGTTCCGCCTCGGACTGTGCCGTGGTCGGGGCCGGCCGTAATACGGTTGACGGCGTTCTCGCCAAGCTGCTGGCTGGCCTGGCGGTCCTGCGGCTTCAGCCACGGCCCCCATCCATCGTCATGGCCGTTGGACGCGTTATAGGTGGCCGGATCGTAAACTTCGCGCTCGAAGCCGAGCGTCTGTACGTAGGCGACCAGGTCGCGCGCTTCCTGGGTCGGAACGGGCGTGCCTTCATTGTCCTTGAAGAGCCAGGTGAAGGCCGGCATGATCGAGCCGGGGACCATCTGACGCGGATAATAGAAGTGCGAGTACTGCCAGTCGTCGCTGTACTTGCCGCCTTCACGCGAAAGGTCTGGACCGATGCGGCGCGTTCCAAGGAAGTGCGGCCGGTCGTAAACGTATTCGCGCTCGTTGGAGGGAAGCGCCAGCGAGGTGCCGATCGAATAGCGCTTGATTTCGCCTTCCAGCGGTCGGATCTGCTGCGTATGGCAGTAGACGCATCCTTCGCGCTGATAGATCAGTCGTCCGTGCAGCTGCTGAGCCGTGTAGGGCTGGTGGTAATGCGCCTGGTCTCCCGCCGGGTTCAGCGTGTTAAGCGACCAGTTTTCATTAAACGACGGCAGGAGCATGGTGAAAGTGAGGCCGACCACGAAGGTCAGCGCCACGCCCATGCCCGTCTGCCAGGCGCTTTTTTCCGGTAAGATTTTCATAGTATTCTTATCTGTTACGCGTTCGCCTGAGCGGCGGCGCCACGGCCCTCAGCGACGCGGATTTCATCTTCGGTCGCCGGCGGAGCCGGCACGGTCGCGGTCTTGTACATGTTCCAGACGAACAGGTACATACCGATCAGCATCGCAGCGCCGCCTCCAGCGCGAGCGTGCCAGAACGGCTTCATAAAGTTCACCGTCTCAATGAACGGGATATTCGGATCGTTCCACATCTGGCCCTGCGCGTAGCCGCCGACCCAAAGAGCGGCGCTGAACACGATGAAGCCCAGGAATGACAGCCAGAAGTGCCAGTCGGCCATGCCCTCGGAGTACAGCGGCTTCTTGAAGGCGCGCGGGATGGCGTAGTAAACACCAGCGTACGCATAGAAGGTGAACGTTCCGAAGAGCGCCATGTGCGAGTGGCCAATGATGTAGTCGGTGAAGTGGACCACCGCGCTCAGCGAGCGGAGCGCCTGGAAGGAGCCCTGCGAGCTGACCAGGAAGTAGAACACGGTTCCCGCAATGATGAACTTCAGCGGCACGTTCGTGCGCAGCTGGTGCCATTCGCCCCGGATCGTTCCGAAGAAGTTGGTCACAACCGACAGCACCGGAATAAACAGCAGGAACGAGAAGATCGTCGCGACTGTTTGCAGCCAGTACGGGATCGGCCCGTAGATCATGTGGTGTGCGCCGTTCCAGATGTAAATGGCGCCCAGCGTCCAGAAGCCGATCAGCGAAAGCTTATGGCTGTAAAGCGGCGAGTTCGCGGCCTTCGGCAGGAAGTAGTACGCGATACCCAGTCCACCGGGCGTCGCGATCAGGCCGACGACGCTATGTCCGTAGAACCAGTTGATGTTTGCATCGTTCAGACCGCTAAAGCCGCCGACGCCGTCCGTGCTGAACAGCTGCGAAGGCCAGTTGCCGATCACGTACACGAAGGCGGTCCAGAGCAGACATCCCATCACGTACCAAAGAGCGGCGTACATCTGCGTGTACGTTCGGCGGGCGAACGTGTTGCAGAGGTTCCACATCAGCATTACCCAGCCAACGAGCAGGAAGATGTTGGAGACGATCGGATACTCTTCGTACTCTTTGCCCTTGGTCACCAGGAAGAGGTTGGTGGTGTTGCTCGGGTTCAGCAGGCAGTAGGTGGCGATCAGAATACCAATGCCCCACACGATCGAAGTCGCTTTGCCCAGCTTTTCACTGTACAGCTTGGTTCCGCAGAGACGCGGGACCATGTAGTAAAACAGCGACATGTAGATCGGCAGCAGCCAGCCGAAAATCATTCCCTGCACGTGTGCGGGACGGATACGCGACCACGACATCCACTGCACGGAATAGAACAGGTCGGGGATCATAAACTTCACGGCGGCGATGACGCCGATCGTGCCGAACATGACCAAATATCCCAGCCCGACCCACAGAGCCCATTTGACCGCGCTATCTTCATGCTGCAAGCGCTCCGGCGGAGCCGAAGGCTGCATCGCTTTAATTTGTTCGATTGCCATCTTTCTTACCTTTTCTCGATGGACCGCGTCCTAGCGAGTCACGGCGGGGGCGCCTGTCGCGCCTGGTCCACCCGCACCGGAAGGGCCGCTGGAAGCGGGAGTCGGCTGCGCGACCGGCGCAGGCGACGGAAGGTTCGATCCGGTTCCATCCGCATTCGCCGGATTATTCGGGATTGGCGAAACGCGCTGAGCCCCAGCGCCAGTCGTCTGCGACGACGGCTGAGCGGACGCGGAGACGTCGGTCGGCGATCCCGACATGGACGGAGGCGCCGTGTTCGTGTGTGCAGTAGGATCGCCGTCGATTGCCGGAGTGATCGGCTTGGGGCTGACCTGCGTGCTGCCGCCGGTGTTCTGAGCAGCGTCCGCGGACGTCACACCCTCCGCCTGCTCCAGCTGCTTCGAGGTCAGGCTCAGGCTCCAGACATACGCGATGACTTCCTGGATTTCGCCGTCACTCAGCGTACCTTCCCAGCGCGGCATCGCCGTTCCGGGAACGCCCTTGTGCAGCGACGTATTGATGCGCTGGTAGGACATGGACTGCATGAACGGCGCGTCACGCAGGTTGCGCGGCTTGGGGTTCAGCGACGCGGCGTTGACGCCGTTACCGTCCTGGTTCGGCCCATGACAGCCGATACACTTGTTCTGGTAGATGCCCTCGCCATCGGCGATAGCGGATGTCAAATTCACGTGTGGCGGCAGATCGATGGCGGCCAGGTTGATCACGCTGACGGGATAGCTCCCGCGCACATCAAGATCCTTCTGGATCTTCGCCCGGCCGGCGTTGCTGCCCGCCTCAGGCCTGACGGCGCCAGGGGACTTTGGTCCGAGCGCGCCATAGGCGAGGCCAAGGAAGACGGCTCCGACCAGAACGATTCCCCAGAAGCCCCAGAGCCAATTGCTAACGCGCGTGTCCGCGAGTTCTTTGACGTCGCCGCCGCTGTAGTAATGGAAGCCGCCCGCGTCTTCATTCGGGATCTGCGCACCATCCGTCGGCTTGGCGGTCTCCACGCGAGCCGTGGGGTTCGTGTCTTCTGCCATGTCTTGAATATTCCTTCGCTAATCGGCGGTTCGGGCGCGCCCAAATATCTTGAGGAGATTCTGAGCGCGCTCCGCCGCTATGGGAGATTGATTATCGCTTCATCGTCACGATTTGCTGAACGCGTTATTACCGCGCTGATTAACGCGTCATCGTCGCGACGTCGGGCGTCTGCGCCCCGAGAGACTTCATCTGTCCGCTGGGCATGTCCACGACCGGATCGACGGTCTTGGTTCCCGCAGGACGCAGCGACTGGTCATAGAGCGAAAGCGCCTTTCGCTGAGTATCCGAGAACGGGAAGATCGGCATGATCGACGTTGGGACGAATGCCTGTGGGTTCTCGTAATGCTCCACGAGCCACTGGGTGGAGTGGCGTGAGCCTTCCCACGTCAACTCCGGGCCCGCGACGCCACCCGTACGGGCAGGATCATCCATGCTTTTGCCCTTGTGATCCGGGTTGCCCACGGCGTGGCAGGCATAGCAGCCGCTTTCTTCAAAGAGCTTCTTGCCGCTCGCCACCGTCACATCGACTTTTACTGGCTTGGCCCCATTGTAAGCCGCGATCTCCGACATTCGACTGGAAGCGCTGGATGCATAGTTGTTGCCGGTCTGCGAGGCGATGAACGTTACGAGAGCGTCGACATCTTCCTGCGCCTTGCCGTTAGAAACGTAGCCGTGACGCTCCAGCGATTCGCGAATCTCAGGATTTTCGATATTTGCCTGTCCGCCTGTTTTCTTGAGTTCGTCGGCTCGCGCGTCGACAATATCGTTGATGCGGTCCGGGTCATCCGTATTGTGCTCGCGGTAAGCGAAGAAGTACGGCATGGAGCAGGACGCCGTCTTGTAGCGCGGATCCCACAGTTGATGCTCGATCGTCTCCGGCACTGCGGTGCGGCCTTCGTAAGTCAGCTCCGGTCCGATATTGCCCTTGGAGAGGCCTTCGATCTTGTGGCAGCCGTAACAGGCCTTGTCGCGGAATAACTTTTCACCGCGTGCAATGGTCGTCATCGACGGCAGGTACGCGACCGATAGCTTCGTCTTATCGAACTGCGCGTGGCACTGGGCGCAGGCGGCTTCCATGTACTTCGCGGCCAGCATCGGGCTCAGCCAGCGCTCCGGATCGCCATGTGCGTTCTTTTCGATCAGCTCGCGTCCCGAGCCGTAGTGGCACGTGGTGCAGCCGAAAGTCGGGAACGGATGCTGCTTCAGGTTCGTTTTTTGCAGCCCGTAGTCCGTGAAGTCCGCTGCGGTCAGGCTCTTCTCCGTAGCTAAACCATAGGTGAACTTTTCGCCATGGATGACGCCCAGATCGCGGGCGCCTTCGCCCTCGACCGAAATTCCGGGGTGCGCGCCAATCGTTTTGATGATCCGGAGCGTTTTCGGATGCTCTTCCAAATACTTTGGAACTTCTTCGGTGGTGACGGTTTTGCCGTCCACGGTGCGAATGATGTTTTCCGCCGTCATTTGTGGGTTCAGCAGGCCGATGTGGCAGGACTGGCAGCGGTCGACACGCTGCTGCGAAGTGCCGTCCTGCTGCGTGACAGTAAACTGCCCAACCGTGACCTGCTTGACTTCGATGATACTGTCACGAGTCGCCTGCTTGACTGCGGAATCCGTCGCCAGGGACTCCGCAACATCCTTATACTGACCTTGCCAGTATGTAAAGTCTTCGCTATCGGAGTTCTGGTTGTTCCAGATTGCGCGCGAGCCGGTGATACCGACCAGCGCCAGGAGCAGCAGGCTCCACAACACGAACTTCGTCACCATAGACATGGGAAACAATACCTATCTTTTTCGCGATCCGCGTCTCGTTCTTGGCTATGAAAGCCCGTAATTACTGTACTTCCTTCGGCATTGTGCCGGGCCAATACCAGTTCCAGTTCGGACCACGGAAGTAAACGCCGATAATGATCAGCACGATCACGACGACGACATACAGCGTCCAGAGCGTAGTTGCGGTGCGGCGGCTCTTGGCGAACCAGCGCCCGATCCCGCTATGGTGCCGATCGACGTAGGGAATGGCCATCAGCGCGACTACCACCAGACCGGGAATACCCAGACCGCCCCAGAAGGCGTCGTAAGCGACCAGCTCCTGGAGACCCAGGAAGTACCACGGGGCCTTCGCGGGGTTCGGCGGACGCATCGGGTTCGCGGGCGACTCCAGCGGGGGCGGAGCGAACACCGACAGCGCCAGAATGATGGCGAAGCAGCCGGCGAACAGCGCCGCCTCGCGGATCAGCAGGTGGGGCCAGGACGAAACCATATCGTCCGGGCCGCGGTCGACACGCGTGGAGGACCCCTTGACCAGCTCCATCAAGCCGTAGGTCTTATTGGGGTTACGCGGAAATATCTCTTCTTCACGAACTCGTTTCATAAGTTATTCCGGAGATTCCTTCGGGCTGGAAATCCCGCCGTCCTTGCGAATACGCCACATATGGTAGATGATGAGCGCCGTCAGAATGACTGGCAGGACCGCGACGTGCAGCACATAGAAGCGAATGAGCGCTTCCTGGCCGACGACATCGGAACCCAGCAGCCCCCAGCGCATTTTGTCGCCGATCGCTGGCATCAACGGCGCGCCATGCGGCGCCATCGCGTTGACGTGATCCGAAACCCAGTTCGCCTTGCCTGCGATGCCCGCGCCGACGGTGATGGCCCAGAAGGCCAGCTGATCCCATGGCAGCAGGTATCCTGTAAAGCCGAGCACCAGGGTCAGAACCATCAAAAGGACTCCGATGACCCAGTTGAACTCTCGTGGCGGTTTATAGGCTCCCGTATAGAAGACCCGGCACATATGGAAGAACACGACGGTAATCATCGCGTTGGCGGACCAGAAATGCATTCCGCGCAGGACGCCTCCAAAGGAGACGGCGGAGCGCAGGTCCAGCATACGGTCATAAGCCTGCTCGGTGCTCGGGACATACACAAACATCAGCAGCAGCCCAGAGATGGTCAGCAGGATGAACAGGTACATCGAAAGCAGCCCGAGGCCGAAGGTGTACGTAAAGCGCAGGGCGTGCTTTTCGATCTTCGCCGGCTGGATGTGCAGCAGGAACGAGTTGAAGAACGCCTCGGAGCGCTCGCGCTCGGTCTTCGGGAAGGCCGTGGTGCGATAGATCGACTTGTAAATGTTGTGCCCGAGGGTCGCGGGACGCAGGTTGTCCCAGACTTCCGGAGCCTGCCGATAGATCGCACGGTTGATGCGCGCGAGCAATCCAGGCTGCCCGGACCGCCCACCGCCGCCGGGCGGCGGCGCCGAGCCGCCCTCGGGTTTGACTAACTTGACGCTCATATCGCGCGCCTTTCCTTTTTCAATACGCCGACGGCCTGAGAGTGGCCGCCGACCGTAATATTACCGAATACGACATTCGTGAAACAGCGCCGGACGCTGACAATCTGCGTTCCGGCGCGGCCGTTCATCGGCGAAACAGCGAGTTCCGACTTAGACAATGTTATAGTAATGCCCCGGATCGTTCTTCTTAGATTTGTCGACTTCCAGGTCGCCGCTCGGCGTCAGGGAAATGTCGAACCAGTAAAGCGCGATCTGCGCGGGGCCGTGGGTCACGTTCCCCATATCGTCATACTTGGAGCCGTGACACGGACAGTCGAAACCGGTCGAGGACGCCGCCACGGTGCACCCCAGATGCTGGCAGACCATGGAGATCGCGCCCAGCTGCGAACCGTGCTTGACGATCGTCACCTTTTGGTCCGCAATATTCTGCTTGACGCCGTCGGTGTATCCGCTGGCCTTGCCGATCACGAATTTGGATGGCGGGCCATACTGCACGTTCGGCCAAAAGAAGCGGCCGAAAACGCCGGCTGCGCCCAGAGTCGCGATTCCGGCGATTCCCCATCCACTCAACGATACAAAATTGCGCCGCGTCAGCTCCTGCTTCTCGCGGTCGTAGTTCACGGCCATTGTCGAACCTCGAATCTTAGCACGCTCGGTCTAAAATCTTCGTCTATTTTAATCGTCGTCGTCTTCGTCGCGAAACACGATGTACTTGGCGTCCTCGGCGTTTTCGAAGGCTCCATTGCGGACGCCCCACACAAACCCGATCAGCGTCACCAGTCCCATCGCGGCTCCCGCCACGAGCAAAGTCCAAATACTTTCCAAATTTGTCGCCCTCCCATATCGCGGGCTTTTGACACCGTAACATTATACAGTCGGCCAAAAGCCCATGTCAAGGTGAGTCCCCAGAGTCTTGTGAAAAATTTCGCAAATAGGCAAAATCGCGGGAACAGCGGCCCAAAAAAATCCGTATCCTTGTCCGCTGAACGCAATTTTGCGCTCCAGCGCCAAGGATCTCCCCGCGCGGCCTGCTACCCCACGGGAAGGTTTTGCAGCGTTTGCAGCGCCTCCGTCACATGCTTTTGTGACTCCAAAAGGGCTTCGAACTTACCTCGAACAATCCCGTCGCGGCCAATGACGAACGTCACGCGGCCCGGAATGACGCCCAGAACGCTGCGCACCCCGTAGAGCTTGCGGATCGCCCCATCGGCGTCACTGAGCAGCAGGAACGGCAGACGGTTCTTGGCGGCGAACCGCTGATGCGTCCCGTCATCCCCGCGGCTGATCCCGATCACCTCGGCGCCCGCCTTCGTAAACGCTTCGTAACTATCCCGAAACGCGCACGCTTCGGCGGTGCATACCACGGAGTCGTCCTTGGGATAGAAAAACAGCACGACTGCATTATTTTTCAGGCGTTCGCTGAGGCGGATTGGTTCCCCCGCAGCGTCCGTCGCTGAGAAGTCGGGCGCGTGGTCGCCCACAGGCACACCGCCTTTTGTGGACGTATTTGTTTCTGATTTCTGGGTCATGGGGTGAAATTTTCTAAGCGCTCTCAGGCAGCGCGTATGGCGGCAAATAGACCCGGAACTCGGTTTCCGGGCAGAGGAAGATGGAGTGCGGCTGCTGCATCTCCGCGCGGGAGAGCAGTCCTAGACGCTCGTATAAACTGAAGTAAAGATTCTTGGCCTTGCCGCGCGTCATCCGAATGGCCTTGTGCCAGACGGAGTATGTTCCCAAACGCTTGTCGCCCCGGTAAAAGAAACCGTCCACGGGATGCGTCAGGATCAGCGCCATCGCTTCCTCGGACTCGAACCCGGATTCAAGAACCAGCGCCTCGCCCGTGTCCTCAATGTCGATCTCCGCGCTCGCCCACTCCGATCGGATGCCCATGACGTAGCGGTGATAACGATGATCTTCGCGGCTGTACTCGCAATCGATTTTGTATTTAGCATTGCGCCAGGGGATCTTCCAAAGCCACACGGGAATATTCACCAGTGGCGACCCGAGTGTCGTGCCGAAGAACCAGACCGCATGCTCGCCCGTGGCCCGATCGATCACATAGGCTCTGTAGTTCGTCTGTCCAAAAGCGAAACGCAAAAACGGAAACAGATGGATGAAGTGGAAGTCGCTGTCGTAGAACGGCACGGCGCTCATCAGCGCCATCGGCTTGCCGTCAATCTCGAACTCGGGGATTTCAAACCGGTCTTCAGGAATGTAGCGCGCCAAACGCTCCTTGGGCAGGGCGTAATTAATGAGCGCGAAGTGCTGGAGACGCGAGCGCACGTCGAGAACACCGTTGCGGCGCGCGTCGATGCGGTCATGCAATATTTGCGCGAAATCGAGCGTCGTCATGGGAATAGGATACCATAAAATAGGACGCCCCCCGGCCCACACAGAGGGCCGGGGGGCGTCCTAATCCTACTTCGCCCGGCGCACCACGATCTCGGCGAGGCCGGTGTGCTCCGTACTTTCTTTGACGCCGGTGACCTTGAACGTCAGCGAGGTGATCGTCTTGGCCGGGAAGCTTAGCGACAGCGGAGTGCTTCCGTCATCGGGCAAAGCGCCGACATCGAGCGTGCTTCCATCGCTGAATGTGATCACACCCGAGGTTACCTGATCGACCGTATTCGGCCGGTCGTACAGCGCGATCTGATTGATGGTCTGCGGGGTATCCCATGTCAGGGTCAGCGTGGCTCCGGTAGTTTCCTCGCCCGTGGACCATTCGGCGGCGGGATTGATCGGGTACCCTTCGGCGACTCCGTCAATGGCGCCAGCCGGCGTGTGGCCATTCTCCGAGGAGCTTGCGGCGGCGTGCGCTTGAAGCGCGACATTATCGACACTCCCGGTGGGCGCGCTCAGCGGTAATGCGTAGTCATGCCCATCAATTTGGAATGTGACCCGTGGATTTGACCGCTTCACCCCCGGCGTCTCCACGAAGGCGCCCGAAGCAATGACGCTCTTTTCCATATCGGCGATGTCCACGCCATGATCATGCGGTATCTTTACTCCGAGGGTCGCCTTAGCAAGACCACCGCCCAGCTTGGGTGTCAGGCGTGGGTCGCTGAGATCCGCCGCGTTGCCCTGGATGACGCCGTCGCCGCCATAGAAACGCCAGCCCCGATCGCCGCTGAACGCCGTGTCTTCGTACTGACGCACGAGCGCGACGCCGCCGAGAGCCAGCAGGGCCTCTTTTTGCGCATCCGTCAGATCGCTCGAATCCGCCAGCACTTGCTTCCAGTTCTTTCCCTGCGCGGCGTCACCGGCAATTCCCGCCAGACGGCGGCTTTGCGCACGCGCAGTCAGAGGGCCAGCGTCGGCTTCGGCGGCCTGCACTTCAATCTTGACCGGCTTGCGGAGAGAGCGAGCAGGAACGGTAACGCGCGTGACGCAGAGCGCCGGATCGTAGGATACGACGGCCGGCTGGCCGTCGACGCGCGCTTCCGTCACCTTGTCGGTGTTCGGCAGTTCGACCGTGTATCCGCGCTGGGCGACCTGCCCCGCGTACTGCCCCTTCGCCGCGCCGATCGTCACCGTCACCTGCCCGCCATGGCGGACATAGGTCAGCGGGGTGACGGAGTAGGCGCCCGCAGTGTACTTTTGGCTTTCGCCATCGTCCTCATAGAACGTATAGGAGCCCGTCTTGCCGTTCTCGCCGGGATAGCAGCGCACACGCAGGTTGTCCAGCGCTGTAGTCGCCGGGCGCGCCGCATAGGGCTGCATGGGGATGGGAACACCGCCACGGGCGTACAATGGGAACTCATTGATATCCGCCGAGACCATTTGCTCTGTGTTTCCCGCGTACTTCTCGCCGGTGAAAGTGTTGTACCAGGCGGAGCCTTTGGGGAACCAGACGGCCTGGCGGCCGATACGACCCGGTCCAACGCCCGGCATGGCGATCGGCGCCGTCAGAATATTGGCGCCAAGCAGATACTCCTGGCCATTACGATACGCCTGATACTCTCCCGGATACTCCAAATACAGCGGGCGGTTCAGCGAGACGCCGGTGGCGTACGTTTCATGCGCGCTGGAGTAGATGTAAGGCAAAAGCTGTGAGCGGAGATGGAAGCTGACGCGCATCGAGTCTTCGGCCCACTTCGGATAGTTCCAGGGGCGCCGGTCCGTGGAGGCGTCCCGGCTGGAGTGCGAGCGGATCGTGGCCGTGGTCGCGCCGAACTGACACCAGCGGGTATAGGACTCTTCGTTGCGTCCACCGTTATGGCCGCCGATATCGTGCGACCAGTAGTAGCAGCCGACATTGCCGGCCGTGGAAGTGAACGGGACTTCGAAGCCCAGCATCGCCCATCCCGCATCAGCGTCGCCGGAGAATTGGATCGGGTGACGGTGATCGCCCCACCCCGCCCAGCGACTGAGCGAAATTCCGCGCGCACCCGAAAGCTCCGTACGATCGTAGAGCAGTTGGTTCATCCAGAACAGATTGGTCAGGTCCGGGATCGAGCGGGTGTAGCGGTACTGCTGCCAGTCCAGCCACCAGAAGTCCACGCCATCGTTCTCCAGGGGCGCCAGCACCTGCGAGAAGAAGGCGTCCATGTACTTCTTGCTGCCGGCGTCGAACGGCAGGTTCTTCCCGGCCGCCGGATCTTCTCCCAGCGCCTTCATGAACGGCGCGTACTGATCCTCATGGGGAGCGACCCCGTCGGCGGGATGCATGTTCAGCGTCACATGGAGGCCCTGCTGGTGGAACCAGGCGAGCAGCGCTTTGGGATCGGAGATGAGCTTGTTGTTCCAGGACCACCCCGTCCAGCCGTCGCGATGCCAGTCCATGTCCATAACGATGTTGTCGAGCGGGAAATCGTGCTGCGCGTATTCCTGCACAACGGAGTGATACTCGTCGGAACTGAACGGCCAGTAGCGGGAGTACCAGAGGCCCATGGCGTAACGACGCGGCATCGGCGCGGCGCCGCCGATCGTGACCATAGACTTCAGCGCGCCCTTGTAGTCGCTTCCGTAGCCGAACAGATACCAGTCCGACCCGGCGTCCTGAGGACGCGAGCGAACCCAATCCGAGGTCAGCAGCGGCGTGCGCGAATCATCGATCACGTACCAGCCGTCGCGCGACAGCAGCCCTTTCCCAATGTCCACCGGCCCCTTGGCCCCGTCCAGCGTGGTGACCGTGCCGCCGAGGTTGCCGGGATTGGCCGCGCCGGGCGTCCACGCAGCGTATCCCTTATCCGTTTTGATCTTCGCCGAAAGGTTGGAAGGGCCAAGCGGTTTGCCGTCAGGCGTGTAGGTCAAACGGATGGCGCCGGTGTCGATCGTTTCGGAAGCCCCCGACTTTGAGAGCTTGAACCCATCATAGCGCGCCTTGCGCTCGACAGCAAAAAGAGAACGGTCGTCCAAAAACTTCCCGCCCGGCGCATACTCGATCCGGATACACTCGGGAGTGACGACGGTGAAGCGCGCCTCGCCCGCCACGACCGGATTTGTCGCGGCCCACGCCGCGCTATTCCAGGATACAGCGGCAAGAAGCGCGCCGCACAAAAGCGCGGCTGGAGAACGGTGATTGAAATTTCTCATGAATGGACCTTCAATACGGGGAGTGATTTTATGGTAATCGCCGCGATAAAAGCGCGACAAAGGGAACTGTAAATTACGCGGAATTCTCGATTATCGTACAATAATTACGGAGGCGCGTCAATGAGGAAAACACACCGAAAGATGTCACTTTGTGATTTCGACACGACGGATTTACCGAACGGCGAGCCTCGGCGCCGGACCGGCGGACTCGCGGACGATGAGCTCGGCGGGAAGCAGCTCCAGCGCGCCTACAGGGGTAGCGTGGCGATCCGGATGCGATACGCGCTCCACGATCGCTTCCACCGCGCGCGTTCCCAGGTCGTGATAGGGCTGGCGCACCGTGGTGAGTGGCGGCGTGGTCGTCGCGGACTGCAATTTGTCGTCGATCCCGATGATGGAGACATCCTCCGGCACACGAAGGCCGAGATCCCGACAGCCGGAAAGGACGCCGAAGGCGATGCTGTCGTTGCTGCAAAAGATCGCGGTGGGCCGCTCGTCCACGGGAAGCGCCATCAGGCTCCGTGCGATATGGTAACCGCCGGCGGGATCGTAGCCGCAGGGAATATCCAGCGCAGGTTTGTACTGCGCTTCCAGATCGCGAAGTCCCTGGAGGTATCCCTGGTGGCGCTGCTCGGTGGACAGATACCAGGGATCGCCCTGGAGAAACGCGACCCGGCGATGCCCAAAGTCGCCGAGGTAGCGCATAATGGACCGGCTCGCGCCAAAGTTATCGATATCGAAGCGCATCACACGTGGATCATCGCGGCTGTCGCCGACCACGGCGAAGGGGATCCGCTTGCGCAGCAGCGGCTCAATCAGGGGGCAGTCCTTCAGGGGGGTGATTAGGATGAGGCCATCGCAGTAGCCGTCGGCGAGGATCGACAGATTCTCGTACAGGGCGTCCCAGCTCGGCTCCTGGAAGATCACTGCTTTTTGTTTGCGCTCGCCGCAGGCGCGGCAAATACCGTCGAGAACTCGCCCGTAATACCCATCGAAGACGAGGGTCTCGGGAACGACGCCAAAAACGACCCCGATCGCGTCCATCCGGCGTCGCTGCAAGCCGCGCGCTACGGCGTTGGGCTGATACCCCATCCGCTGCGCGACATCCTTGACATGCTGCCGTGTGGCTGTCCCAATCCGTCCCGTCTCGTTCAGTGCGTACGAGACCGTCATCACGGAAACACCGGCTTCTTTTGCGATATCTTTGATGGTGACCATAGGTTTGCGCCAATTGTATGGTACCAGAATATTACGTGATCGCATGATTTTTTGCGGCGCTTTATCGATAAATTTTTCAGAATGCAGCATATTTGAGCCTTAGATGCATGCCTCACCAAACTTTAGGACTAACCTCGGGGCCGGCGGTTTGCGCGACGATCATTCCCGAGGGTAGCAATCGGCCGTCACATTAGCGCATATTTTGCTGCAATTGCTGAAGCAGCGTCATAAGCGCGACACTTGCCGGCCCCGACTGAGCGTCCCCCGCATTCGTCACGTTATTGATATTCCACATGTTGACGGTGCGGCCAGTATCGACGGGATGCAGGGATTTGACATGTCCGTCACAGAAGAGGAAGTTCGTCAGCGTGGTATGGTTAATAAACTTCATGTCGTTGACGTTGTCCCAAAACTCGGGATCGGTTCTGCTGGTGACTTCTCCCGCCTGGATCACTTGCGCGGGCGACTGAATAGCCGCTAATGAGACCGCGCCGTCAAGGGAGCCCCATCCATAGGTTTTGTCAGGGTTGATGGGGCCGGGACCGCCGTAGAGGTAGTTATTATTGAACCCGCCGTGCGACGCCACGTAACTGGTCGGAACCGTGGCCGATCCGTTCACGAGGGCCTTATCCGAATTGCTCGGGCATTTGAATACGCCTGTGCTCTTGACGTACGGCATGATCTGTTCCTGCCAGGGCGAGTTCTTTCCGTCATTGATCCGAGCCATCGGCAGGATTTCATCGTTATCCTGCGTATACTGCATAATCCCAAGCCCGATCTGCTTGAGATTGCTGACGCAGCTGATCTGGCGCGCTTTTTCGCGCGCCTTGGCGAAAACGGGGAACAAAATCGCAGCCAATATCGCAATTATTGCTATCACAACGAGTAGCTCAATGAGAGTAAATCCCGACTTTGATTTAGTATAAGTAGACATAGTTGAAAAAGCTTTCTCCTGACCATAGAACTGATTTCCAGGCAGCCCTCTGCGGTTGAATAAATTCACCGACCACCTAACCGGTTAGGTAAAGTGTCTCCTCATTATATAACGTCTTTGCATATCTGTCAACAGGATATTTCATAAGAACATGAGAAGTCACATTTGTGGCGTTTCATAAAGTTTCAAGTACACAAAACTTATGGAGTTCGGCCCAGTGAGAATTGTTGAGGCGAAGTAGCGAGGGCAACAACACAAGCGCGGCTCGGCAGTCACAGAAAAGTGGGCAGAGCGGAAAAGCAATGCTTTCCACTCTGCCCAGGATGCCGAAAAACTGATTATTGATACTTCTGCTGAGCGTACTGCAGGTTCGTGTTCGCGACCGTCCAATCGGCGCCCGTGAAGGGAGTATTATCGTTGGTCCACAGGTTCGTCTGCTTTGGAGCACAGCCAGCGGGATCGCATTCGTTAATCGTCGCCATTGGTTTCATCGCCTTGACGTGACCGTCCGCGAACAGGAAATTGGTCACCCCCGTGTGCCCCGCGTAGAAGTCCAGATTGTTGAAGTGGTTCATCAGGTTCATGTCTGGCCATCCCTCATGGGTGCCTTCACTCACCGCAATTGTCTGCGCGGGAGCCTGCATTGAGGCGAGAGTGACGCCGGGCGCCGCCACATCGCCAAAGACACCGCGACCATTTTCCCCGCGATACTGTTGACTAAAGTCCTGGCCAAACTCACCGTTAGCGGTATAATTGCAAACATACGAGCTGGAGTACATGCGATCGTAAGAGATGATGTTGGTGTCAGGGTTAGATGGGCAGGAGAAGACCTTCACGCTCTTCACGTACGCAGTAATACAAGTACGCCAGCTTGTTTTCGTCGCGTCGTCCGGAGATCGATCCGGGTACGTCTCATCGTAATCCTGAGCGTACTGCAGCAGCGCAAGGCCGATTTGCTTTTCGTTACTGGCGCAGGAGATTTGGCGAGCCTTCTCACGGGCCTTGGCGAAGACAGGGAAAAGGATAGCGGCAAGAATCGCGATAATGGCGATGACGACGAGTAATTCAATGAGAGTAAAGCCTTTAATTTTCATCGAAGCGAGTTCCTATTCTTGTATAATATTTACCGGATTTCAGACTTATTATTTATTACCTAACCGGTTTGGTAAAATTGCAAAGCAAAGCCTACAGAGCAGGTCCTGATGTGCCTCGGATGATGATGCTCCCCGGCAGGATGATCTTCCGTCCGGGTTCTTCCTCACCCTTGATGTGCGAAAGGAGCAGGTCGACCGATTGTTCGCCGATCTCCTGGCCCGGCTGGCGCAGTGACGTCAAAGGCGTATCGGCGGCGACGCCTTCCACGCTGTTGTTGATTCCGACAACCGACATCTCTTCGGGGACGCGAACTCCGCGCTCCTGAAGCGCGCTCAGCGCGCCGAGCGCGATCCGGTCGTCCCCGCAAAACAGCGCCGTCGGGCGCGTCGCCTTCGGGCGGTCAAGCAAAGCGATCGTACAATCGTAACCAGATTCACAGTTGTAACCACCGCCAATGTCGAGCGCGGGATCGTACTCCAAGCCTTGGGCGCTCAGCGCTTCCTGGTAGCCTTGCGCGCGGAGGCGTGAACTATGATGGTTATCCTCACCGCGCAGCATCGCAATGCGTTTGTGGCCCAGACCGATCAAATATTCCGTGATCTGCCGTCCCGCGTCGATGTTATCGAGATCGACGATGGAGATATTACTCTCTATTCGGTGATCTCCAATGATCACGAAAGGCGTACGCCGATGGAACAGTCGTGCAAAAAACTCTTCCGAAACCATCGGGACGATCAACAGCAAACCATCACAGAACCCGTCGCAAAACGCAGGGATATTGCTGACTGCGTCCGCCCAAGCCTCGGTATAGAGCAAAGTCTTTTGACGCCGCCGCGAGCTCTGCCCAACGATGCCGTCCACGATCGGCCCCAAATGCTGGTCCGCGATCAGAGATCCCCAGCCGCCGTAATCCATCACGACGCCGATGGTGTTCATTCGGCGATGACTGAGACCACGCGCCACGGCGTTGGGCGAATAGTTCATCTGCTGGATCATCTCCAGCACCCGCTCACGCGTTTCCGGCCCGGCGGCGTCAGGCGTGTTATTCAGCACTCCCGAAACGGTAGCGACGGAAACACCACAAGCCTTCGCAACATCTCTCATCGTCGTCATAAATGATTCTCAGCCCACCATAAACACCAAACCGGTTAGGCTTTCATCAATTATATTATAACTCTGGCAATCTGTCAATATAAAAAATTCGATATGATTTCGATTGCACCCGAGGCAAAAAAAGCCTCCGTTTCGCATTTTGGAAACGGAGGCAAGCATTCTAGCGTTTAGATCTTGCTGAAGGTCATCGCAGCGCTGCCCGATGCGCCTCCAGTGACGTTCATATAGCTGGCGCCTGTGGCGTGCTCTCCAGCGTCATCCTGAGGGTTAGTACTGGCCAATGCGTCCTTGCCAGGAGCAATCTTGCTGGATTTCAGATACTTCACGTGACCATCACACGCCAAATAATTGGAGCCATCGGTGTGAATACCGGCGGTCCCATTATACTGCCGCAAATTCTGCCCGACGGGGTTGCCCGTGGCGTAACCGCCATTGAAGTTCGCCGGAGTCCCCTTACCACCAGTATTCCAAAAGTTCTGGTGCATATCCACAGAAGGCGAATAGTCAGGCCGCACCCCGCTAGCGTTGGCAATATCCAGGGTGGCTCCGAACGCTTCGCAAAGCATTACCGTTGAGGCAGGCGCAGACATCTGCGCCAAGTTGGCGCCAAACCGATTGCCGCCGGAACTCGGATTGCCGTCACCGACGAGGGAGTTGTTGATATCATAGGACACTGGGTTCCAAATATTGCCGTCGCCGGGCGCGTATCTGGTGGGATCGTTAGGACACCGGTACAGCTCCACCGACTTAACATAGGGGTAGACCGGCTGAACCCATCCGCCGCAGAAGGAAACATACTGGTTTCCTGCCGGGAAGCTCTCGTCATTGTCCTGCACGTATTGCAGAAGCCCAAGACCCAGTTGTCGCTCGTTGCTGGCGCAGGAGATTTGGCGAGCCTTCTCACGGGCCTTGGCGAAGACAGGGAAGAGAATAGCGGCAAGAATCGCGATAATAGCGATAACAACGAGCAATTCAATGAGAGTGAAACCTGTACGAGTAGATGAAAAACGCTTCATAGACATAATAAACTCCTTCGAATCATAAATAGTGATAGACGCAATAGAATCGATCAAATCAGAATCACTGAACCGGTTAGGTACGGTATGTGTTCATTATATGCCATCTCCGCGCATCTGTCAATAGGGGAAATTTTTGAGCGGCAGGAGCTCGCTTTTCATAGATCGATCCCGGGCGAAACTATGTATTAAATATTTCGAAATTACTATCTATTGACTCACATATCTAATTGTGATAGAATGCACTCGCGCCGCCGCACGAGCAGTACGCGGTCGCGTTTCCCACAGCAAGTTCGTGGATATGGCGTTTCGCCGCAGGCAATACCCACCGTCTCCAGATTGCGGCGAAACAAGTCGAAGGAGACACGCCACTCGTCGAAAGGGAAACCAATGCTCAAGTTTACGAAGACAGTCACCTCGCTCGGCATTTCAGTGCTATTCGCAACTATTGCGACACAAGACGCACATGCCGTGCAGGCAATCGCCATTGCCGGCGATAACACCAACGCTCCCAATATCAATTACTCGGGAGGATTTGCGGGCACGTTCAATCTGAACATCCCGAACGGATTTCTGCGCAGCAAGGTCGGATTGGGGTTCGCCCCGAACGTCAAGATCGTCTTCTCGCCGCTCGTCGGCGTCGGCGCTGCCGGCTACAACTTCTTCCCCGCCGCCCAGACGTTCAATCAGGTGCTGGGAGGCGGCAAGTTTCAGGTGGTGAACAATGTGACCGGCGTGGTCCTGCTCAGCGGCAGTTTCTCGAACGCAATCCTGCACGGGACTAACGGATCATCCTCGCTTGCGCTGACACTCTTGAAGGACAGCGTGCTCTACAACACGCCATCGCCCTTCTTCCCGGGCGGCCTCAGTCCGCAAGCGGGCTCACTCTCCGTTGAGTTCGTCTCCACCGCTCCGGTCTCCGCCGCCTCTACGGGTTTCGGCGGATTTAAGGCAAATGACGGCATTACGTTCGCCGTTCATTAGAAATGGCTGACGCAGCGCAGGCCCCGTATCCATGGAGGGAACGGGGCCTGTTTTGTTTGGGATTTATCCAGCGGCTTCCGCCGCGACTTTGGGGCGGCGGCCATTCGTTGTCTTGGGTTTGGGCTGAGGCTGTTCGCCGTCTTCGAGGCCGGGCGGAGCCTGCATGCTGAGGACGCGGGAGATGCCGGGTTCCTGCATGGTGACGCCATACCAGAGGGGCGCGGCTTCCATGGTGGTGGGGTTGTGGGTGATGATGATGAACTGGGAGCGGACGCCGAACTCGCGCAGCAGTTCAGCGAACCGTTCGACGTTGGCGCCGTCGAGGGGCGCGTCGACTTCGTCCATCACGACAAACGGACTGGGCTTGACCTGAAGGAAAGCGAAGAGCAGCGCGGCGGCGGTGAGGGCGCGCTCGCCGCCAGAGAGCAGCGCGAGGTTCTGGCGCTTCTTGCCGGGCGGCTGCACCATAATGTCGATGCCGGTTTCGAGAATGTCGTTGGGATCCGTCAGAACAAGATCGGTCTTGCCGCCACGGAAGAGCCGTGTGAAGAGTTCGTCGAAGGCTTTGGCGACGGCGTGAAATGTCTCTAAGAAGACGCCGCGCGTGGATTCGTCGATCTCACGGATCGCTTCTAACAGTTTTTCACGGCCTTCGTCGAGGTCAGCGCGCTGGGCGGTCAGGAACGTAAAACGCGTGGAGACTTCCTCGTACTCTTCGATGGCGGCGGTGTTCACCTCGCCCATCGCCTTGATCTCACGGCGCAGGCGGCCGACTTCCTGCGGGGAGCCGTCAGTGACTTCCGGATCTTCCGGCATCGCCATCGCCTGCTCGGAATCGATCTCGTACTCTTCCCAAAGACGTCCGGCGTACTGGCCGCGCTGGACTTCTAGGCGCGCTTCCTTGAGTTCGGCCTTGTGCAGGATTTCAGCGGTCTCGGCGCGCGCGGTGTCGGCGGCGCGCATCTCCTGGCCCAGGGCGCCCGCCTGACGGCGCAGCTCCTCGCGGACGATCTGCTGCTCATCCAATCGCACCTTGGCGAGGTCGCGCGCCTTGGCGGCTTCGGCGCTTTCGGCGTCCCGGTCCCCCGTCTGGCCTTCGAGCGAATTGTGCTCGGCATGCGCGTCCCGGCTCTGCTGGGTCTTGCGGTCATGCTGGCCCGCGATCTGGTCCAGTTCGGACTGGGCTCCGCGCAGGGATCGGGAAAGACTGGCGACGCGCTCACTCTCGGTCGCAAGGCTGATCCGAACGGCGGTCAGATCCCCTTGCAGGGCGTCGCGCTCGGCGGTGAGAGCCCGTATCTCTTCCGTCTCGGTCGCCATCGCGTCATCGACGCCGGCGGTCTCGACGCCCGCGCTCGCGAGCGCCTCAGCAGCGGCAGCGGCCTGGGCGCGACCCTGGGCGAGCGAGGACTGGCTGGTCTCCATGCGGCGGGCGCTGGCGTCGCGCTGATCGGCGCTGCGCTTGGCCTCGTTTCCGGCAAAGTCCACGCGGCGCGACGCCTCGCTCGCCGCCAGCTGCGCGGCCTGCCGCGCATTCTGCGCCTCGGACAATCCCCGGTCGGCGGCCTCGCGCGCGGCTTCGGCAGCCTTCACATCTTCCCGACGCGCCGACAGTTCTTTCTCCGACGCCGCGAGATCGGCTTTCAGGCCGGCGATCTCGGTTTTGCGTCCTAAGATTTGGCCCGC
>NZ_JBDSQY010000252.1:0-18659 GCF_039929585.1 Capsulimonas sp. | reverse complement strand
GAGCAGCTGCGCTCGTTCGCGTCAGAGGTCACGCGCGTCGCGCGCGAGGTCGGCACCGAGGGCAAGCTGGGCGGTCAGGCGCAGGTTCCCGGCGTGGCCGGCACATGGAAAGATTTGACCGACAACGTCAACTTCATGGCTTCGAACCTGACGACCCAGGTGCGAAATATCGCCAAGGTCGTCACCGCCGTCGCCAACGGCGACTTGACCCAGAAACTCCAGGTGGAAGCCAAGGGCGAGGTCGCGGCGCTTGCCGACACGATCAACAGCATGACCGACACGCTGGGGATCTTCGCCGAACAGGTTACCACGGTGGCGCGCGAAGTCGGCACTGAAGGGAAGCTGGGAGGCCAGGCCGATGTCCCCGGCGTCGCCGGCACCTGGAAGGACCTCACCGACAACGTTAACTATATGGCGTCCAACCTGACATCTCAGGTGCGAAACATCGCGCTTGTCACGACGGCCGTTGCAAACGGCGACCTTTCCCAGAAAATCACGGTCGACGCCAAGGGCGAAATCTTGGAGCTGAAAGAAACCATCAACGTCATGGTCGATCAGCTCAACTCCTTTGCCGCAGAAGTAACGCGCGTTGCTCGCGAAGTCGGCACCGAAGGAAAGCTGGGCGGACAGGCGGAGGTCAAGGGCGTTTCAGGCACCTGGAAAGATCTGACGGACAACGTCAACGGCCTTGCCGGGAATTTGACCAATCAGGTCCGAAACATCGCACTCGTTACGACTGCCGTTGCAAATGGAGACCTTTCCCAGAAGATCACGGTTGACGCCAAGGGCGAAATCCAGGAACTCAAAAACACGATCAATGTCATGGTCGATCAGCTGAACTCCTTTGCCGCAGAAGTAACGCGCGTTGCCCGCGAAGTTGGTACGGAAGGTAAGCTTGGCGGGCAGGCGGAGGTTCGGGGAGTTTCCGGAACCTGGAAAGACCTCACCGATAACGAAAACGGTCTTGCCGGGAATTTGACCGCGCAGGTGCGAAACATCGCACTCGTTACGACTGCCGTTGCAAATGGTGACCTTTCCCAGAAGATCACGGTTGACGCCAAGGGTGAAATCCTAGAACTGAAAAACACGATCAACGTCATGGTCGATCAGCTCAACTCCTTCGCCGCAGAAGTAACGCGTGTTGCCCGCGAAGTTGGTACGGAAGGTAAGCTTGGCGGGCAGGCCGAGGTGAAGGGCATCTCAGGCACCTGGAAGGACTTGACGGACAACGTCAACGGTCTTGCCGGGAATTTGACCGCTCAGGTGCGAAACATCGCTCTTGTTACGACTGCTGTTGCTAACGGCGACCTTTCTCAGAAAATTACGGTCGATGTCAAGGGCGAGATTCTCGAGCTGAAAGACACGATCAACGTCATGGTCGATCAGCTCAACTCCTTTGCTGCTGAGGTTACGCGCGTGGCCCGCGAGGTAGGAACCGAGGGCCGGCTGGGAGGCCAGGCGGAAGTGAAGGGCGTTTCGGGCACCTGGAAAGACTTGACGGACAACGTTAACTTCATGGCTTCGAACCTGACGACCCAGGTGCGAAACATCGCCAAGGTTGTCACCGCCGTCGCCAACGGTGACTTGACCCAGAAACTGCGTGTTGACGCCAAGGGCGAGGTCGCGGAGCTTGCCGACACGATCAACAGCATGACCGACACGCTGGGGATCTTCGCCGAACAGGTTACCACGGTGGCGCGCGAAGTCGGCACCGAAGGAATTCTGGGCGGACAGGCGAAGGTTCCGAACGTCGCCGGCACCTGGAAGGACTTGACCGACAACGTCAACTTCATGGCTTCGAACCTGACGACCCAGGTGCGAAACATCGCCAAGGTCGTTACCGCTGTCGCTAACGGCGACTTGACCCAGAAACTCCAGGTGGAAGCGAAGGGCGAGGTTGCAGAGCTTGCCGACACGATCAACAGTATGACGAACACGCTGGGGATCTTCGCCGAACAGGTTACCACGGTGGCCCGCGAAGTCGGCACCGAAGGGAAGCTGGGAGGACAGGCGAAGGTTCCGAACGTCGCCGGCACCTGGAAGGACCTCACCGAAAACGTAAACTTCATGGCGAACATCCTGACAGATCAGGTGCGCGCGATCTCCGAAGTCGCCACCGCCGTTGCAAACGGCGACCTGACACGGACGATTACGGTTGAAGCCGAGGGAGAAGTCCTCAAGCTCAAAGACAACATCAACCAGATGATCGCCAATCTGAAGGATACGACCCAGAAGAACACCGACCAGGACTGGCTGAAAACCAACCTCGCTCGCTTCTCGCGTATGATGCAGGGACAGAAGAATTTGGAGTCCGTCTCCCGATTGATCATGTCCGAGCTGACCCCGCTCGTCTCCGCGAACCACGGCGTATTCTACATTAACGACAGCATGGGCAGCGATCCCCTGCTGAAACTGATGAGCAGCTACGCCTATCGCGAGCGAAAGCATGTTTCCAGTGTCTTCCGTCCGGGAGAGGGGTTGGTCGGGCAGTGCGCCCTGGAGCGTAAGAGCATCGTTCTGACGCGCGTTCCGGCGGACTATATCCAAATCAGCTCGGGCCTCGGAGAAGCGCCGCCGCTGACGATCATTGTACTGCCCGTCCTCTTCGAAGGCGAGATCATGGCGGTGATCGAGCTGGCGAGCTTCCAGGTCTTCAGCGAGATCCACGTGACGTTCCTGGATCAGCTGATGGAAAGCGTCGGCGTTGTTCTCAACATGATCACGGCGAACATGCGCACCGAGGAACTGCTCGAACAGTCGCAGTCGCTCACGCAGGAGCTGCAGAGCCAGTCCAAGGAGCTGCAAAGCCAGCAGGACCAGCTCAAGCGCTCCAACTCCGAACTGGAGGCGCAGGCGAAGGAGCTGGAGGACAAAGCATCACTGCTCGCCGAACAGAACAACAAGGTCGAGCTTAAGAACCGAGAAGTCGAACTCGCCCGCGCGGCGCTGGAGGAAAAGGCCGAACAGCTCGCGCTCAGCTCCAAGTACAAGTCCGAGTTCCTCGCCAATATGTCGCACGAGTTGCGCACGCCGCTCAATTCCATGCTGATCCTGGCGAAGCTTCTTTCCGACAATACCGATGGGAACCTGACGGAGAAGCAGACGAAATTCGCCAAGACGATCTACACATCCGGCGGAGATCTTCTCAATCTGATCAACGAGATCCTGGACCTCTCCAAAGTTGAAGCCGGAAAGATGGAGATCGATCTGACCGATGTCTCGCTCACGCAGGTGGGAGATTATGTTGAGCGCACCTTCGCCCATATTGCTGACGAGAACGGTCTGGACTTCCACGTTCGTGTCGATCCCAAGGCGCCGACAACGATTCGAACGGACTTGCAGCGGCTTCAGCAAGTGCTGCGTAACCTGCTTGGCAACGCGCTGAAATTCACTGAAAAGGGATACGTCGATCTCAACATCGGAATGGCCGAGCAGAGCATCGTGGACGCCACGGGAGCGATCATTCCCGCCGACCGATTGGTTGCCTTCTCCATCGTGGATACCGGGATCGGGATTTCCCGCGAAAAGCACAACTTGATCTTCGAAGCCTTCCAGCAGGCCGACGGCACCACGAGTCGGAAATACGGCGGCACGGGGCTTGGGCTTTCCATCAGCCGGGTTATCTCCGAACTGCTCGGCGGCCGGATCGCCATCAAGAGCGAGCCAGGCAAGGGCAGCGTCTTCACCCTGTATCTGCCCCTGCAAATGTCGGATAAGATGACGGATGCGATTGAAGAAGCGACCGTGGCGGCGTCGGAGACTCCCACGCGCAGTGCCGAGCTTTCGTCGCGCCGGGCTCCCGATCCGTCGTATTCCATGACCCCGGTGGAGCGCCAGACGGAGGTCGCCGACGACCGCGACAATATCCAGACCGGCGACCGGGTGGCGCTGATCATTGAAGATGACTTGAACTTCGCCGGTATTTTGCTCGAAGTCGCGCGGCAGCAGGGTTTCAAGGGACTGGTCGCCCTGGATGGCGAGACGGGTCTAACGCTGGCCCAGGATCGAAAGCCGGACGCCATTACGCTGGACCTGAAACTGACCGGGATTGACGGCTGGGCGGTTCTCGATCAACTTAAGCGCAACCCGGCGACCCGCCATATTCCCGTGCAGGTCGTGAGCGTGATGGACCGGCAGCAGGGCACCGCGCTGGGCGCCATCTCTTATCTGGAGAAGCCCGTGAGCGGTGAGGCGCTTGCCGGCGCCTTCGCCCATATGACGAGCTTTGTGGAGCGCGAAATTCGCGAGCTCCTGATTGTGGAGGATGACGTCGTCCAGCGCGACAGCATTATCGAGCTGATCAGCAACGGCGGGGACGTCCATGTGGTCGCCGTGTCCAGCGCCGAAGAAGCGCTGGCGGAATTGAAGCGAAACCAATACGACTGCGTCGTGCTGGATCTCAGTCTTCCGGGAATGAGCGGACTGGATTTACTCAAGCAAGTTAAACAGCAACCTTCTTATCTCGATCTGCCGATAATCATCTATACCAGCAAGGATTTGTCTCGGCAGGAAGAAGCGCAGCTCAAGAAGTACGCGGTCAGTATCATCACGAAGGACGCTCGGTCTTCCGATCGCCTTCTCGATGAGAGCGCGCTCTTCCTGCACCGCGTGGTCGCCAATCTGCCGGACGCCACGCGGCAGGTCGTGGAACAATTGCATCCGATTACCGAGTCCATCGTTCGTAAGCCGCACGCGGAAACAAACGGCCGCGCCGGCGCGCCGAAGGCGGAGACGGCGCCGAAGCCCGCCCCGCGCTCCGCAAAAAGCGCGCGAGCGAAAAAAGATGCTGCTTCCACCGTCGATCTAAACGGACGAAAGGTGCTGATCGTCGATGATGATTACCGCAATATCTTCGCGTTGACCAGCGTGCTGGAAACTTATGGAATGACGGTCGCGTTCGCCGAGAGCGGCCAAGAAGGCGTAGAAGTTCTGGAGAAAGACCCGGCGATTGAATTGGTGCTCATGGATATCATGATGCCGAACATGGATGGCTACCAAACGACGCGCGCGATCCGTGAGATGGAGAAGTTCAAGGATCTCCCCATCGTCGCACTGACGGCGAAGGCGATGGAAGGCGATCGTGAAAAGTGTCTGAACGCTGGAGCAACTGATTATATTACCAAGCCGGTCGATATCGAGCAGCTATTTGTCATGCTGCGCGAGTTGCTGGGCAAATCACAGGCATAAAGCGGGGAAATGATGTACGAACGCGCGCGGGCGAAGGTTCTCCTGGTCGATGACCGGCCGGAGAACCTGATCGCTCTGGAGGCGATGCTGGAGCCGGAAGGCTTCCAGATTGTCAAGGCCAACTCAGGAACGGAGGCGCTCAAGCACCTGCTGACGGATGATTTTTCCGTAATTCTTCTGGATGTCCAGATGCCGGGGATGGACGGATTTGAAACGGCGTCGATGATCAAACAGCGTGAGCGGTCGCGCCATATTCCGATTATCTTCATCACGGCGCTCAGCTTTGAAGACCGCCATGTCTTTCAGGGCTATTCCGTGGGCGCCGTCGATTACATGGCGAAGCCCCTCAATCCCGACATCCTGATTTCGAAAGTCCGGGTCTTTGTCGAACTGTTCGAAAAGAACGAAAAGGTTTTGGAGCAGGCGGATCTTTTGCGTCGCCAGCAGCTGCGGGAAGCCGAACTGCACTCGGAGTATATGCGCGACCGACATATCGCCGAAGTGCTGCAAAAGGCGATGCTAATGTCGCCGCCTCAGGATCAATATCCGGGTGTCCAGGTAGTAACCCGCTACGAGGCCGCCTCGAACGAGGCGAACTTGGGCGGAGATTTCTTCGACGTCTTCAAGATCGGTCCGCAAAAACTCGCCCTCGTGGTCGGGGATGTCAGCGGCAAAGGGCTGCAAGCCGCCGCCCGCACCGCCGAGGTCAAATTTACGCTGCGCGCTTTTCTCAAGCACTCGCGCAATCCCGCACAGTCCCTCCAGCAAGTCAATGCGATCCTTTGCTCCTCCGATACAGATATCGACGGCATCGCAGCCTTCACTTGCGTCACACTTGTGGTTCTGAACCTCCAAACCGGCGCCGCCGAGGTGATCAGCGGGGGCATGGAGCCGCCGTTCGTTTTGGATGCTGAGGGAAATGTCCGTGTGCTTGAGGCGAAGGGATTCCCTCTGGGGGTTCAGGCGGAAGCGGCTTATTCCGTCTTGAAAACGAAACTTCGGATTGGGGATACGATCGTCGCTTTTACGGACGGCGTCACGGAAGCGCGTAAAGGCTACGACTTATTCGGTTACGATCGCGTCGGCGCGGTGGCCGCCGGCAATCCCGCCAGCGCGCCACTGGACGAAGTCGGAGATCAGCTGCTTTGCGCCGCGCGTGAATTCGCCGGCGGTAAGCTTCAGGATGACGCCTGTCTGCTGCTGGCGCGGCGAGTGGCCGCGCCAAAAGATGTTGGAAGTCCAAGGTAAGGTACGAGCAAGAAACTATGTCACATCCCGCCAAAATTCTGCTGGTGGACGACCGGCCGGAAAACCTGATCGCCCTGGAGGCGACGCTGGAGCCGCTCGGCCATGAGTTAGTGCTCGCGCGATCCGGTGTGGAGGCTCTGAAGCGTCTGCTTTTCGACGACTATGCGCTGATCCTGCTGGATGTGCAGATGCCGGGGATGGACGGCTTTGAAACGGCGACGCGTATCAAAGAGCGCAGCAAGTCCCGTTATATCCCGATCATTTTCCTGACGGCTCTCAGCACGCATGAGCAGGATATCTTTCAGGGCTATACGGCCGGCGCCGTGGATTATATCGCCAAGCCCTTCCATCCGGAAATTCTTCGCTCAAAGGTTCGCATCTTTTTGGAGCTCTACGAAAAGACCGAACAGATCAAGGCGCAGGCGGAGCTGATTCGGAAGAGGGATTTGCGCGATGGCGAGCGTCTGCGCAATGAAATGCAGAAGGACCTCGAACAAAAGCATCTGATGGATATGGCGCAGCTCCAGTTCGGATTTTTGCGCGATGTTCTGCACAGCGTAACAGAGGGCCGCTTGACTCTCTGCCAATCTGAGGATGAGTTTCCAGAGCCGCTTTCGGTGACGGTCGGACATGTCTCTCTGGCGCCCCATGGGGCGATTCGTGACCTGCGCGACTGCGCCCAAGCTGCCGCCGCCCAAGCAGGACTTCCGGATCTGCGCTGGCAGGATTTGGTCACCGCCGCCAGTGAAGCCGCGATGAACGCCGTCGTCCACGGCAGCAATGGCGAAGGCCACGTTTATCTCGATCCAAGCGGCGCCGTCCAGGTCTGGGTGCGCGACCGGGGCCGCGGCATCGCCATCGAAAATATCTCGCGCGCCACCTTGGAGCGCGGCTACACGACCGCCGGCACCATGGGGCACGGATTCTGGCTGATCCTGGAAACCGTGGACCGCGTGTTCCTCAACACCGGCCCCAGCGGCACGACGATTGTCATCGAACAAGCGCGCACCCGTCCGCAGCCGCCCTGGCTGCGGGCATAGGCTCCGGCGCAGTCCCTATTCCCCCGGCGCTGAAGCGCTTTCCCCTTTTTCCCAACAAGCTGCTGCGCAGGGTAAAAGGGGTGCTAATCATTGAGTTCCATTCACTCGTCACAGAGCCGTGAGGAGACAGCTTTGTAGCCGATACCAAACTTCTTCACACCTACTTGTCGAGCGAGCAAGGACTGTAGTTATCAGCACCCCTTTTACCCCGCGAAGCGGCTTGTTGGGAAAAAGGGGGAAAGCGCTTCAGCGCCGGGGGAATAGGGCCTAACGCCATGAATATGGATGAACCCTCCTTGCAATCCCCCCGCATAATTCTGTATAATGTCTCCCTATGGCAAGCGTTGACCGTGATATGTGGCTGGGCGAAGGCCGCCGTGTGCTCGAAGAGGAAGCGCGGGCGCTGCAGTCGCTCGCCGCGCGGATGGATTCGGACGCGTGGACGGCGGCCGTGACGCTTCTTTTGGAGGCGAAAGGGCGCGTTGTCGTGACGGGTATGGGCAAGAGCGGGGCGGTCGGGCGCAAGATCGCCGGGACGCTCGCTAGTACCGGAACGCCCGCCTTGTTTCTTCATCCCGCCGAAGCGGTGCATGGCGATTTGGGAATGCTCGCTCCCGCTGATGTGGTGATCGCGCTCTCCTACAGCGGCGAGACCGACGAGATCCGCGCCATCCTTCCCACCATCAACCGCCTGCAAGTTCCCATTGTCGCGCTCACGTCCAATAAGCGCTCGACGCTCGCGCAGAGCAGCGCCGTGGTGATCGATGTCGGTATCGGTCAGGAAGCCTGTCCGATGAACCTCGCGCCGACCACCAGCACGACGGCGATGATCGCGATGGGCGATGCGCTGGCGCTCACCGTGATGGGCGCTCGCGGGTTTGACGCCTCCGACTACGCCAAGCTCCATCCTGCCGGCTCACTGGGGCGGCGTCTCACGCTGCGTGTCGCCGATGTGATGCGCACCGGCGACAACCTCGCCATCGTCTCGCAGGACGCTGTGATGTTCGACGCCGTGTTCGCGATCACCAAGGCGCATGCTGGGGCGGCCATCGTTGTGGACAGCGAAGGCCGACTGACCGGTCTCGTCACCGACGGCGACATTCGCCGTCATCTTCTGGACGGCCAAGACCTTCTCCAGCGATCTGTTTTCTCCGTCATGAACCGCGCGCCCGGAACCGTGTCCTCGGACATTCTCGCTATTGAAGGCTTGCAGCGCCTGGACGACTTCCATCCCGACCCCGGCAGCAAGGCCGGCGAAGCGCCCGTGGTGGACGTCGATGGCCGTCCTGTGGGGATGCTGATGCTGAAAGATTTGGTCAAAGCGGGGATCGTGCTGGAATGAGAGATGTCACCTGGATTGTCTTGGATGTCGATGGGACATTGACCGACGGGAAGATCATTTACGATGACAGGGGCGGCGAAGCCAAGGCGTTCCATGTCGCCGATGGCCTCGGGATCGTAATGGCCCAGATGATGGGGCTGCGTGTCGCCATTCTTTCGGGGCGGCGCAGCGTCGCCGTCGAGCGCCGAATGGCGGAGCTGAAGGTCACGGATATTATCCAGGGCGCGGGCGATAAGGCGGATAAGTTACATGGCCTGATGCGTGAGCACCGTCTGAAGGCCGATCAAGTCGCATATGTCGGTGACGATCTGAACGATCTGCCGGCCTTCGATGTCGCCGGGGTGCGCATTGCTGTCGCGAACGCCGATGCATTGCTGCTACAGCGGGCTGATTATGTGACGCCGCGCGCCGGCGGCGCGGGCGCGGTGCGCGACGCGATCGATGAAATTCTGCGTCGCCAGGCGAAGTATGAAGACGCTGTCACACGCTATCTGCGTCTCTCCGCCGCGAACGCCGCCACCCCATCCCAATGACACAGACCCTGCACATCCTCCACACCAACGATTTTCACAACCACCTGACGCCCGAACAGGCCCAGTTTATCGCGAAGACCAAAGCGGGCCTGGACAACGTGATTTTGCTGGACGCCGGCGACGCTATCTCGGCCGGCAATATCGGCGTGCGCGTCGGCGGCGAGCCGATTTTAACTCTGATGTCCGAAACGGGCTACGACGCCATGACGATGGGCAACCGTGAGTTTCATGTCGCCGACACTCTGCTGCGAACCAAGATCAATCGCGCCGCGTTTCCCATTCTGTGCGCTAACATTCGATGGCGCGAAGACCGTGGCGAAACGCTGCCTGTCGTTCCATCGTTTATTAAGACTCTGCCGAGCGGCCTGCGTGTGGGGATCTTCGGCGTCACGGTCCCGATGGTGACGGACCGTATGAAAGCGCGGCATATCAGCGCCTTTTTGTTCGATGATCCGTTAGTAGTCGCCCGCCGCGAGATCGAGCGCTTGCGGCCTGAAGTGGATGTTCTGATCGCACTGACGCATATTGGCGTCAAAGAAGATCGACGCATGGTCGCCGCCTGTCCAGAATTGGATCTGCTGATCGGAGGACATACTCATGTCGTTCTCGAAGAACCCGAGCGGGTGGGGGAAGTACCCGTGGTGCAGGCGGGCTGGTTCGGACACTATTTGGGACATGTGACGATGACGCTGGACGGCGCTTCGGTTCAGTCGGTGACGGGGCGGCTGATGCCGCTGAAAGGTTGACGGGACCGCGATGCCGCTTCTCATCCTGCCGATTATTTGGATCCTGACCGCTGTCGGACGCAATCTGACGCGCAAGCTCAAGTTCGTTTCCGATCCCACCGTGCTGGAGCGCAATCTCATTGGCTACGCCATCGGACTGGGTCTTCTCGCCTACGGTCTTCTCGCGCTTGGTCTCGCCGGCTTGCTTTACCCGGCAGCCGGATTTGGCTGGCTCGTCCTACTGGCGGCGCTTGGCGGCTGCCGCCACCGCGCGATGTTTCGCGAAGCGCGCGAGCGGATGGCGACCTGTTTCCATCCCCCGGCGCATATCTGGGGCATGATCGCCGCCATTGTCGCGTTCGGAGCCGTGGCGCTGATTGGGGACTTCTGTCCGCCGACGCTGTTTCTGAATGGCCCGAAGTCGGATACGCTGCCGGGCCTAGGCTACACCGAGTGGGACAGTCTGTCCTACCATCTCGCCGATCCCAAGCTGTTTTTGGCCGCGCATCGCATCTATTACATTCCCTGGGAACACCACTCGAACTTCGCCTTTACGGCGGAGATGTGGTATACGCTGGGGCTGATGGCGGGGAGCGTCCCGCTGGCGAAGCTATTCCATCTGACGTGCGCCATCGGCGCGAGCCTGGCGATCTACGCCATCGGCGCGCGGCATCTGGGAAGCAAGGTCGGCGCGCTGGCAGCGGCGCTGTTCGCCTCGCTGCCGCTGGTCTTCTGGGAGGCGGGCACGGCTTACGTGGACCTCGCCGCGACGTTCTTCGTGACGCTGACTTTGATGGCGCTCGTGAACGGCATTGCGGAAAAGGACACACGCTGGATCGCGCTTGCCGCACTGATGATGGGCCTGACGCTGAGCGCAAAGGCGACCGCTGTCGCGACGCTGGTTCTGTTCGCCATCGCCGTCTGGATCTGGCGCAATAAGAGCCTGGGTGAAAATCTCGGAAAGTCCCTTCTCGGCGCGGTGAAGTGGGGGCTTGCGGCAGTTGCGGTCGGCGCGCCCTGGTTTTTGAAGTCCATCGCGTACACTGGCAATCCTATCTTTCCTTTCTACTATAAGTTCTTTGGCGGCAAGTACTGGAGCGCCGAAAATGCGGCGGCGTATGACGCCGCGAACTCCCACTTTGGGATGGGCCGCCAGGCGCTGGACCTGCTGCTCGCGCCGTTCAATCTCACGATGTATCCCGTGCCGGGCCACTCGCCGCTCACCTACTTGTTTCTGACCAAAGGCATGGGCGATAAGCCATTCAACGATTTTCAGAGCGAACTGATCGCGCTGTCTCCGCTGCTGCTCGCCGTGCTCTTCGTACCCGCGTTCCGCAAGGGGCAGACCCCGTTATTGATCAAGGCCCTTGGCGCCTTTGCCGCGATATCGCTTGTGTTCTGGTTCGCCACAACTCAGTATCTGCGATATTTATTGCCGCTCGTCCCTGTGCTGTGCCTGATCGCCGCCTGGGTCGTGGTTCAGATGCGCGAGGAGCGCACGATCACCGGGCGGGCGCTCACAGCCATGACCGTCCTCTCGTTTGCCTTCTCGGGGTTTGTGGGTGTTCGGCTTGCGAGCGCCCAGGCGCCGGTCGCGTTCGGGCAGGTGTCGAAGGACGACTACATCACTGCCGGCTTCGCGCCTTATCCCGCGATGCAGTATATCAATACGCAATTGCCCGCAAACGCCAAGGTCGTCTTCTACGGCAACCCATTTGGCTACTACAGCGAGAAGCCCTATTTGTGGGGCGAAGCCGGCCATAGCACCTACATTCCATACTCGACCTTCCAGAGCAAGGACGATCTGCTGCGCTGGTATGAGAGCCAGGGAATTACCCATGTGCTGGTCAACCCACGCTTCTTTGGCCTAGCGGCCGGGCCGGGATGGACCGGATGGGTGTACGACCTGACGGCGGGCTCATCACAACCGGTCTTTCAGGATCACGGCGTCTACGTCTTCGCCCTGCCGCATTCTTCCACCATGGGACCGAAATCATGACCGATAATCCAGAAATCAATCGCGCCGCCCCGTTCTCCATGACGCGCGGCCTTTGGGCGATGCTGCTGGGCGTGATGGCGCTGTTCGTCGTTTTCGCCGTTGCATACAGTCAGGTGACGCCCGCCGCTGTAGCGGAGCAGCACAACGCCGATGAGAACGCGCATGTGCTGTATGTGAAGACGCTGGCGAGCGGTCATTTGCCCGTGTTCAAAAAGGACGGTGAGGACTATGAGGCGCACCAGCCTCCGCTTTATTATGCCCTCGCCACGCCGGCATACTTAGTCACTCGCGGCGCCGATCCTGCGACGCAGGTGCGGGCGATGCGATTTGTGTCGATCGTCATTGGGGCGCTGATTGTACTCGTCGCGTTTTTCTGCACGCGGGAGATCCTGCCAAGGCAGCCCGGGGCGGCGCTGGCCGTCGCCGCGTTTCTGGCGCTGCTGCCGGGGTTTATCGCCATCAGCGCCTCCGTCACGAACGATACGCTGACGATGCTTGTGATTGGCTTGGGACTATTCCTAACGGCGCGTCTGGCGCGCTGGACTCAGACCGAAGACGTCGCGGACAAGTCGAAGGCGATCTATCAAAAGTCGGCTTTGATCGGGTTGGCGCTGGGACTGGGCATTCTGACTAAGACGCTGGCGGCCCCGCTGTTTCCGACCGTAATCTTCGCCTTTTTGCTGCTAGCATATGGAAAGCGCATCACGGGACAGCAGGCAGTCGTCTCGGTCGCGATCGCCTGCGGTGTTGGAGTGGCGGTCGCGCTGCCCTGGCTGATGCGCAACAACGCGCTTTACGGCGACCCGATTGCATCGCATCTGTTCCAAACTGCGTTTAACGACACGAAATACACGATGACAGCGGATATTATGATGCGCGTCTTCGGCGGTTTCGATAAATATCTGATCGTCGTGTTCCAGTGGGCGTTTGCCTCGTATTGGGGCGGATTCGATTCCATGCGCGCTTTCTGGGGAATGGAGCCGCATAAGAAGGCGCCGAACTTTGCGAACGGACCGGCGGCAATTTACTCCCTGCTGGCGATCCTTTGCGTTGCGAGCGTGATCGGTCTTGCGCGGGGGCTCAAAACGATCAAGGGGGACGCCGGCGCGCAGGCGTTGTTCGGAGCGTGCGCCGCGCTGACGGCGCTCACTTTGGTCGCGTTCCTCCAGTTCAACTTTACTTACTTCCAGGCGCAGGGGCGTTATTGGTACCCCGCGATCTATCCTCTGACACTGTTCTTCGTCGTGGGCTGGCGCGGCCTGCTTGCGAACGCACAGGCGCGTCGCGGAGCGTACGTATTTGCAGCAGTGGCGATGGTGGGGCTGAATATCTTCACGATCGTTTCGCTGCTGGCCCCTCGGTTCGCCGGGGGATAGAGGGTATAATCGTTTCGACCTTCATGGCCCATTCGTCTAGCCCGGCCCAGGACGCTGCACTTCTCGGTGTGGAAACAGGCGGTTCAAATCCCCTATGGGCTACTACATCACACCGCGCTCACAGTCCTCAGGAACAATTGAGTTGACGGGAATCGGGTTTTCCGGTTATAATATCGCCAGGAGAGCGAATCGCCTGATTATCGATCGGGACGAACGCCCCATTTGTTTTTCGTCATCGAATCGCTTTGCGGCGTTTCTTTACAGATTTTAGAGTTTTCACAGACATGCGCCGAACAAAAATCGTTTGCACCATCGGGCCTGCGACCAGCAGCCCCGAGGCATTGCGTCAGCTTATCGAAGCGGGGATGGACGTCGCCCGCCTCAACTTTTCCCACGGCAGTCACGCCGGACACGCCGCCGTGATCTCCTCACTCCGATCCATCGCCCAGGAGATGGGACGACCTCTTTCCATTCTGCAGGATCTTTCCGGCCCGAAAGTCCGTGTGGGCAAAATCGCCGGCGACGGCGTTTATTTGCACGCTGGCAGCCAAATCATCCTGACGATGGAAGATGTTCCCGGCGACGAAGAGAAGATCAACCTTCCCGTTCCTGAAATCTTTGAGACGGTGCTTCCCGGCACGCATTTGATGCTCGACGACGGTTTGATCGAGCTGCGCGTCAAGTCCAAGCGCGCGGATTCGCTGGTCTGCGAAGTTGTCGTCAGCGGTCTCTTGACCTCGCACAAGGGCGTCAACGTTCCCGGTGTTTCGCTGCCAATCGCCGCTGTTACCGACAAAGACCTTGAGGATTTGCACTTCGGCATCCAGCAGCAAGTCGACTGGGTCGCCGCGTCGTTTGTGCGCTCTCCCACCGATATCGCCGTCCTGCGCGGTGTCTGCGATGCCGCGCGCGCTAAGATTCCCATTATCGCCAAGATCGAGAAGCACGAAGCGATCACCTGTATCGATGAAATTCTAGAAGTCGTGGACGGCATCATGGTCGCCCGAGGCGACCTGGGCGTGGAAGTTCCGATCGACGAAGTTCCTGTCCTCCAGAAGATGCTGATCCGCAAGGCCAACCGGGCCGGTAAGCCAGTCATCACGGCAACGCAGATGCTGGATTCCATGATCCGCAATCCGCGCCCGACCCGCGCGGAGGCGACCGACGTCGCCAACGCAATTTTTGACGGCACCGACGCCGTCATGCTGTCCGGGGAGACCGCCGTGGGGCAGTATCCTTATGACACCGTCCGGATGATGGCGAAGATCGCCACACATACGGAAGCATCGCTGGACTACGCGAAGATCCTGGACGAAAAGGGCACGGCCGCCAACTCCGACCGTATCTCCATTACGGAAGCTGTCGGCGAGGCGCTGTGCGATATCGCGCAGGACCTGCACTGCTCGGCAATCATCGCGGCCACGGCCAGCGGGCGAACGGCCCGCGTCGTGTCCCGCTTTCGCCCGCGCGCGCCGATCATCGCGGCCACGAACCGCGCGACGACGTTTCAACGATTGGCTCTGATTTGGGGCGTGCATCCGGTCATGGTGGATATGGCCGATGATGCGGATAGTATGGTTCAGATCTGCATCGACGCCGCCAATAAGTCGGGCTACGTTCAAGACGGAGACATTGTCGCCCTTTCCGGCGGCGTTCCCGTCGGACAAACGGGAAGCACCAACTTTATCAAAATCCATCGGATCGGACAGCCGCTCCGTCCCGAATGATCCGCTCAGGGCGACCTATTCGCCGAGCGCCATTCCCGTTCGTAACGACCGTGTTCGCCAATTGAGGACACCGCCATAGACCGCCATAGCAGTAAACACCGAGACGAGCAGGCATCGACGGGGCGAGCGAAGCGCACCGGACGCAGGCGTCCGCGCCGCATCCTGGGCCTTTGGGCGCGTCTGGCCTTGCTAACGGTGTTTATCGGCATGCTGACGGCCGCCGCAGTCGCGCTTGTGGCGAAAGCGATCCGTCCGTACCAAGAGGCGAGCGTACAAAGCACCCAGCTTGCGGCGTCCAACGGACAGATTCAGAATCTTGATGCGGAAAACGCTTCGCTGCGTCGCCGCATCGCCTATTTGCAGACTTCGGAAGGCGAAATGAGCGAAGCCCGGAAAATGGGCTATTTGCGCCCGGGAGAGATCCCTATCGTGGTGGAGGGCGCCGCGACCCCGTGGTCCGACGCGCCCGCTCCGCCATCGCCTTCCCCCGCGCAGAATAACTTTCGCGATCGCGCCCAGCAATTCTGGCGCTCGCTGACAGGCCTGCGCTCTCATTAACTAAGAGAGTTTTGGATGGCTAAAGAAATCATCGTCAACGTCGGACACCGCGAGACACGCATCGCGGTGCTCGACGAAAAGCTGCTCGTGGAGCTCCATGTGGAGCGCGAGCAGCGTGTTGTCGGCAACCTTTATAAGGCGAAGGTGGATAACGTGCTGCAAGGCATGGACGCCGCATTCGTCGAGATCGGCTTGGAGCGCAACGCGTTCCTCTACGTCGCGGACATTCTTCCTGAAGACGACGAAGAGGGCGGGGGACGCTTCCGTGGCCGCGATCGCCGCGACCTCCATATCAAGGACCTTGTCCAGCGCGGAGATCAGCTGCTCGTGCAGGTGGTCAAAGGTCCGCGCGGCACCAAAGGCTCCCGTGTCTCCACTCGTGTCTCCCTCCCCGGACGCTTCCTTGTTCTGATGCCCGAAGCCAATAACCTTGGCGTCTCGCGTAAGATCGACGAGAGCAAAGAGCGGGATCGCCTCAAGAAGATCGTGCAGAGCTTCCGCGAACCGGGCTTCGGCGTCATCGTACGCACCGAAGCTGAGGGACGCGGCGCCGCCGAGCTTCGCCAGGACTATTTGATGCTCACGGAAACGTGGCGCGAAGTTCAGGCGAAGTCCAAATCGACCCAAGCGCCCGCCTTGATCCATCAGGACATGGGCCTGGTTTATAAGATTTTACGCGATGCCTTCGGTTCGGATATCGGCCGTTTGGTGATCGATTCGCCGACGGACTATGCCCAGGCGCACGAGATCATCTCCCGAATCTCCCCCGATCTTCAGGACCGCATCGAGCTGTACGATGGCGAAAAGCCGATCTTCGAGTTCTTCAAGATCGAGGATGACATCGAGCGCCTGCTGCGCCGCAAAGTTCCGCTCAAGTCCGGCGGCTCGCTGATCATCGATCAGACCGAAGCGTTGGTCTCAATCGACGTCAACAGCGGCAAGTTCACGGGGACCACCGGCCTCGCCGATACGATTTTAAAGACGAACTTGGAAGCCACGGAAGAGATCGCCCGCCAGCTGCGCCTGCGCGACCTGGGCGGCATGATCATCCTGGACTTCATCGATATGGACAGTCCCCGGGACAAGAAGACCGTCATGGACGCCTTTGTCAAGGCGCTCAAGGACGACCGGTCCCGCACCAAGATTTCCAGCATCTCCGCCCTCGGCCTGATCGAGATGACGCGTAAGCGCACCGGCGAAACGGTCGACACGGCGATGACCGAGATCTGCCCGTACTGCCACGGACTGGGCCGCGTCGACAGCGCCGAAACCGTCTCGCTGAGCGTCGAACGCGAGCTGCGCCGTCTGGCCGCCACGACGCAAAGCGAAGCCTTCGTGGTCACCACCCACCCGGATGTCGCCGCGCACCTCGTCGGCGCGCAGGGCGAGGATCTGGAGATGCTGGAGCGCCAGCTGCGCCGCTCCATCTACGTCCGTTCCGGCCCGTCCTGGCACCATGTCGAGAAATACGACATCGACCAGACCTCGATCCAAAAGGTCGAGCAGACCCTGGCCGTTCCGCGCCGTGGGCAAACGGTGGAATGCGTCGTCTCCCGCGACGATCCGCATGGCGAGCGCGCCCCGTGGGCGATCTCGTACTTATTGCCGCAGCGAGCGTTCCAGGTGGACCTGGCAAACGGCGCCAAGTACGCTGGCCAGACCGTGCGTGTCCGTTTGACCGACGTCCGCCGCTCCATCGCGATCGGCGAAGTCGTCGGCGGCGCCTCCAAGGGCGGCGGAAACCGTGAAAACGGCAGCGGCGGCGAGCGTACGGGCGGCGGCGAACGCCACCAGCCTCGTGAGCGGACGCCTTCGAATTAAAGATTTGCGCTAAAACTCAACGCGAAAATTTGGGTTTTAGCGCATTTGTGCGCGTGTTTCACGCCATTCACAGTAAATATATGACCATTAACCCTTGACAACGGCTGGTCGTTTCTGTCATACTACTAGCCGTTGTCTTGTTGATTGCGAAAGGAAACGAAAGCATGTACGCTATCGTCCGCGCCGGCGGAAAGCAATATCGAGTTGAAGAGAAGAACATTATCGCGGTCGATAAGTTCGAAGGCGCCGCTGGCGACACCGTGACACTGGGCGAGGTGCTTTTTATCGGTGGTGACACCCCTCAGTGGGGCGTTCCCGTCGTTGCAGGCGCGACTGTGACCGCGAAGATCCTGGCTCAAGCCAAAGCGAAGAAGATCGACGCCTTCACCTATAAGGCGAAGAAGAACGTCCGCAAGCATTGGGGACATCGCCAGCAGATCACGCGTGTGCAGATCGAGTCCATCAGCGCCGGCTAATCGCCGTCAGCGTTGGTTCATCCGCCATTATTTCAATCAGGAGAGTTTACCATGGCCCATAAAAAGGGCGTCGGGTCCACACGTAATGGACGCGACAGCAACCCCAAGATGCTCGGCGTGAAAGAATTCGCCGGCGAAGAAGTTCGTGCGGGCAACATCCTGCTCCGCCAGCGCGGCACCCAGTTCGATCCGGGAGTCAATGTCGGCATGGGCCGGGACCACACCCTGTACTCCTTGATCGACGGCTTCGTCGAGTTCGAGGGACACAGCAAGGCCACCCGCCGCATCAGCGTTTACCCCGAGCGCGTCCAACACTAAGTACTCGACATATTCGCGCTCCGCGCAAACAAAGATTGAGCCCCGTCGCACTGCGACGGGGCTTTTCTATTGGCCCTCATCCCCCGGCCCCCTCTCCCAATTCTGGGAGAGGGGGAGTCGGATTTAAGATTGAGATTTCAAGTTAAGATATTTGATTTCAAGTCCTAACACATAAACTCTGGCTCCCCTTCTCCCAGAATTGGGAGAAGGGGCTGGGGTGTACAAACCGGCGACATAGTTTACATCTTAAACCGGCGACATTCTTTACACTTTCAGTATGCTTGGTTGGAGGTATCCAACCTTGCCATT
>NZ_JBDSQY010000251.1:0-9630 GCF_039929585.1 Capsulimonas sp. | reverse complement strand
AACCGATTCTTTACTAAACAGTGGGCCGCAGCTGTCTGAACGACAAGAACGGCCCAAATCGCCTCAAAGATCGCAGCTGGCTTGAGAAAGGGCACTTTCCGGCACCACTTCTAGAAGTGCACGATGTGCCCCTCCGGGCACTCCAGAAACCTGGCGATTGCGTTTCTTTTCTGGAGTCGGCGAAGGTCGACATCGTGCACTTCTAGCCGCGGTTTTAACCGCCGGCCATACGGTTTTCGTAACATCAGCTTATTATTTGCGGCGCCTACGCGGTCACGAGGCTCAGCGCGCGATCCAGCCGTCGCTGAACACGCTCGCGGCCCAGCACCTCGATCATCTCAAACAGGCCCGGCCCGGTCGTGCGGCCGGAAACGGAGACGCGGACAGGGTGTATGACCTCGCCGCCCTTCACTTCGAACCGCGTGATCACGTCGCGTATAACCGCTTCGATGGACGCCGCGTCGAAATCCTTCAGCGCCGCGAAATCTTCCTTCACGGCGCGCAGGCGATCCCCCACCCCGGGGTTGCTGAACCACTTCGTCACGGCCTTCTCGTCGAACTCGTAGGCGTCGTCGGCCTGAAGGAAGAAGCCGCCCAGGATGGGCGCTTCGGCGAGCGTCTTGATCCGCTCCTGCTCCAGCGCCATCACCCGGCCGATGTACTCCAATTTCTCCGCGCTTGGGTCGCTCTCCACAAGACCTGATTTCTGCAAAAATGGTAGGCAGCGGTCCGCAAGATCATGCAACGACAGCGACCGGATATACTGGCCGTTAAACCAGTCTAGCTTGGCCGGGTCGGTGATCGGGGAATGGTTGAGAATACCGTCCAGCGAGAACCGCTCCACCAATTCCTCACGCGAAAACAGATCTCGCTCTTCCTTCGGCGACCATCCCTGCAGCGCCATGAAGTTGAACATGGCCTCGATGAGATATCCCTCTTCGCCGTACTCCATGGCGTCCTTGGCGCCGTTGCGCTTGCCGAACTTTTTGCGGTCCAAGCCCAGCATATTGGGCAGATGGACGAAGGTCGGCGCGTCCCAGCCGAACGCCCGGTAAAGCTGAACATGCAGGGGCGAGCTGGGGATCCAGTCCTCGCCGCGCAGAACATGGGTGATGTCCATCAAATGATCGTCCACGACGCTGGCCAGATGGTACGTCGGATAACCATCGGATTTCAGCAGAATGGAATCGTCGAGGACTTTGTTCTCGAAGGCGATCTCGCCGTAAACGGCGTCCACATAAGTCGTTTTCCCTTCGGTCGGCACGGCGAAACGTACGACCGAGGGCGCGCCAGAGTTCTCATACTCGGCCCGCTCGTCCGCAGACAGATAGCGGTGGCGACGGTCGTAGCCCGTGGGCTGGCCACGACGCTGCTGGTCCTCACGCATGGACTTCAGGCGCTCTTCGCTGTCGTAGGCCCGGTAAGCCTTGCCGGCGGCGATCAGCTCCTCGGCGTACTGATGGTAGAAATGGAGACGCTCGGACTGAATGTACGGCCCATAATCCCCGCCGACTTCCGGCCCTTCGTCCCAGTCCAGCCCATACCAGCGCAGGGCGTCCAGCTGCAAGGCGACGCCGCCTTCGACTTCGCGATTCTTATCCGTATCTTCAATCCGCACGATGAACTTGCCGCCCGTGTGCCGGGCAAACAGCCAGTCAAACATCGCGGTGCGGATGTTTCCAATATGGGGGATTCCGGTCGGCGACGGCGCGTACCGGACACGTACAGTTGTCATATCTCTCAAATCCTACTTCTTCGGTTCTTCTTTATTCCCGGATCTACGCAAACCGTTTAGCCGGCGACTGAAGTCGCGCCTAGAAGTGCACGATGTGCCCCTTCGGGCACTCCAGAGAACGTGATCGAACGCGTTTCTGGGGTCGGCGGAGGTCGACATCGTGCACTTCTAGCCGCGATTTTAATCGCCTGGCGCGACATGTGTAACGTTCAGTTGTTCAATAATGCGTCAACTTCGGAACGCGTCGGCATCGACGGCTGCGCCCCGGCCTTCATCACGCTCAGCGAGGCGGCGGCGACTGCGAACCTGGCCGACTGTCTTAGATCTTTTCCTTCGGCGAGCGCAACGCAGAGCGCGCCCGTGAAACAATCGCCCGCGCCTGTGGTGTCAACAACGGTTTCGACATGGCGCCCGGGGATGATTGTCTCCCCATCGAGATCACAAATCAGCGCGCCAGCCGCGCCAAGCGTTACGACAACACTGCTTACGCCCAAAGCGCGCAGCTGCCTCGCGGCATCCAGTGGCGAGGCGTTTACGTCTCCGACAAGCAGCGCGGCCTCCGTCTCATTCGGCGTCAGAACATCGACATAACAAAGCAAGTCACGCGACAGCGACTGGGCCGGCGCGGGGTTAAGCACCATTGTCGCGCCGACGGCGTGCGCCTCCTCCAAAACAACCTTCAACGCTTCCAAAGGCGTTTCCAGCTGGCAGATGACGACGTCGGCATATAGTATCGCTTCCGACGCCGCTTCCACGTCGGACGGAGACAGATTGGCGTTCGCGCCAGGCGCGACGATAATCGAGTTTTCGCCGCACGCCGCATCCACACCGATCAGAGCGACGCCCGTCAGCGCAGTCTCATCCCGAACGACATATGTTGTATCGACGCCATCGGCCTGAAAGCCGGCGATTGCCTGATCTCCCAGGGCATCCGAGCCAACGCGTGCGACAAATGTGACCTGCGCCCCAAGCCGCGCGGCCGCGACAGCCTGGTTTGCTCCCTTGCCGCCCGCGACCATCTCAAATCGGTCGCTCAGGACCGTTTCGCCCGGTCCTGGAAGCCGCGCGACACGGGCGACCATATCGGTATTGCTGCTTCCGACCACCACGACGCGCGGGCGCGTTCGCCCATCGGCGCGGCTGCTCGTATTCATACGAGGATAGGTTATCATTTTTCGGAAGGCGATGTCAAGCCGCGCCGATGGGACAGGCGGGAATACAATCACTACCTATCTACTTGACAAAGGCTTTTCCATGGGTTATCATAGCCCGCATAGGAGATTTGAAAATGCCAATCTACGAGCACATTACCGATCTAGTCGGCGGCACGCCGCTAGTGAAACTGCACCGTCTTACCGAGGGCGCCGGCGCCACCGTTTTGGCGAAGCTGGAGTTCTTCAATCCCGCCTCGTCCGTTAAGGACCGCATCGCCGTGGCGATGCTTGAGGACGCCGAAGCGAAAGGCTTGCTGAACAAGGATTCCGTCATCATTGAGCCCACCTCAGGCAATACGGGCATCGGTCTCGCCTTCGCCTGCGCCGCCAAGGGTTACAAGCTGATCCTGACGATGCCGGAAACCATGAGCATGGAGCGGCGTCTGCTGCTGCGCGGCTACGGCGCCGAACTAGTCCTGACGCCTGGACCGGGCGGCATGAAAGCCGCCATCGCCGAGGCCGAGCGCCTCGCCGCCGAAACTCCGAACTCATTCGTTCCGCAGCAGTTCAACAATCCGGCGAACCCGGAGATCCACCGCAAGACGACCGCCGAGGAGATCTGGAAAGACACCGACGGCGCAATCGACATTCTGATTGCAGGCGTCGGCACCGGCGGCACGATCACCGGCGTCGCCGAAGTGATTAAGCCGCGCAAGCCATCGTTCAAAGCGATTGCCGTCGAGCCGACTGCTTCTCCCGTCATCACGCAAACAATTGCCCACCAACCGCTGACCCCTTCGCCGCATAAGCTTCAGGGGATCGGCGCGGGCTTCATCCCGCAGAACCTGCACATCGACGTCGTGGATGAAGTGATCCAGGTCACCAACGAAGACGCCGTCGAGTGGGCTCGCCGAGCCGGCCGCGAAGAAGGCATCCTCGTCGGCATCTCCTCGGGCGCCGCTCTCTACGCCGCCGTCCAGGTCGCAAAGCGACCGGAGAACGCGGGCAAGACGATCGTAGTCATCATCCCGTCGAACGGCGAACGGTATCTGTCCACCGTGCTCTTTGCCGATCTGCGGGACGAGCAGTAGAGGCCTATCCCCGCGCTTCGCGCGAAGCGCGGGGGATAGATCTCAATAAAAAAAGCCTGGCGGGTTCGCCAGGCTTTTTTTGTCTGATAATAATTGCGTCGCGTCTTATCCTGTAAACAGAACGGAGTCTCGCTGCAAATATCCACGCAATCGCAGAACAGCCTGTGTGTGCAGCTGATAAACCCGCGATTCGGAAACGGTCAGGACCTTGCCGATTTCCTTGAACGTCAAACCTTCGTAGTAATACAACGCAATGACCAGGCGTTCGCGCTCCGGCAGGCGATCGATGCCGACAGTGAGCGTGCTCTTGATCGCGGCGGCTTCGACTTCCGAAACGACGTTGGAGTTTTCGTCCTGAAGAACATCGGTGAGATGCAGGCGCTCACCACCGTCGCCGCCTCCGCCGATGAGCATGTCGTCGAGGGAAAGGATGTTGGCGCGGCTGGTGTTGACCAGGATCTTTTGCAGATCGTCCGTGGTCATGCCCATTTCCGTGGCGACTTCCTCTTCGGTTGCCGGCCGACCCAGGCGAACCTCCATCTGGTAGTACGTACGCTCCAAAGACTTGACGTTGTCGCGCACCGAGCGCGGAACCCAGTCTTCCTCGCGCAGCATCTCCAGAATGGCGCCGCGGATCAGGGCGATGGCGTAAGTCTCGAACTTGACCTGGCGGCCGGTGTCGAACTGATCGACCGCTTTGATCAGGCCCATGACGCCGGCGCTGACGAGATCGTCGCGCTCCAAGTTGGGCGGGAGGCTGGTCACGACGCGGCCGGCGGTGATTTTCACCAGATACGCGTAATGGTTGATAATCAGGTCTCGGGCCTTCTGGTCTTTGCGCTCTTTGAGCCGACGCCAGAGGTCCGCAATATTAAGGGAGGTCGTCATCTCTCGCTGTCATCCCCCAGAGGTGCTTCACTACCTGATTCCCGTCGCCCTAGATCGTCCAGAGTCATTTCCGGGGTCACCGCATCAAGGTGAACGCCACGATGATCGTGCCGTTCTTCCGTCCCGGTATGCTGGGGCTGCTGCGTAAGGATATTACGCAGGATCACACCCAGGAAACCGAAGATGACGAATGCGGCGGCCGAACGGATCAAACAAATCCATACATCAGTGCTGTTCGCCAAACTGACCGCCCCGACCAATAAGCCTGCAAGCGCGGCAAGACGCCAAGGCAAGCGTTCCACAAAATGATTCATCGGCAAAATCGGGCTGGACGATCAGCAAAGCGGTGAGTGACTGTCAGGTTAATTGTGCCCAAGTATACCATAACGCCGCTGTCAATGCAAGCAAACAAATGGCCCGTCCGGGACGCGCCAGGCAGCTCCGTATCTTCCTTTCTTTCCATGTTATTGTGGCGATAACGAGAAGCGTGTGACATCCTCAACTCCATCACTGAGACGCTGAAACCCCGTTCCATCCAAACCGATCGAGCACAGGTCGTGCTTGCCCCCGGCGCGCGCGGTCAAATAGTAAACGGTCTTGCTGTCATGCGAGATCATAATATGCTCCGCGTTCCCCTTGACGATCAAGCGCGGCTGAGCGGAAGCATCCACAGCAGCGGCGAACAAGCCAACACATTTGCGAGAAGCGACATCAGGCTGATCCCACAATTCAAAAACGATCTCGGCGCCGTCCGGCGTAAAGACCGGGTTTTCCGGTCCTCCAGTGGCGCTGGCGAGACGGACTGGCGGTGTGCTCTGCGCCGCTTTCCCTTGACTGTCGAACAGGATGATCCCCGAGAAAGGTTTGCCGCCCGGCACGCCCTTGACGCCGATGGCGGCGACCGCCAGCAGGCCTCCGGTGGGGCTCCAGCCAATGGACATCGAATCTGCGGCGATCAGTGGGACATTGGGATTGCCGTCAAGATTTGCGATCAAGTCGGCGTCGGGATTAGGCAGAACGGCCAGCGTCTGCAAACCGTCCTTATCCTGGACTGCGGCTAATCCCTGCTCTTCGCGCTTCAATCCAGGGCGCCACGCGTAATTGGGAACCGTTGTGGGCAGCGTGGAACTCGGCGTTTCCTGGCTATCCCCTTCGGACCCGCTGTGGTGGTGGGACGCATCGGCGTCCATGGGAACAAGCTGTTCGACGGCCTTCGTCGACAGATCCAAACGATAGAGAATGCCGCCCGCCGTATACGCAATCAGCTGGTTATCGCTGGGCGCGAAACTTGGGATATCTTTCGTGCCTGACATCCGCGTGGCCGGCGACGGGTTCTGACCGTCCGCGTCCATCACAAAGACCTGGCTCTTGCCAAGCTGACGCGGCGAAAGGAACGCGATCTGGTCGCCGTCGGGCGAGTAAACGGGGCTGGTGTCGGGAGAAGGACCGGAAGTAAGCGCGCGCGCCGCGCCGCCGAGCGTCAACGCCCAGAGATGCGACACGCCGGGCGTATTGCGGTCCGAGGCGAATACGATCTGGCCTGCGGTCGGAATATGGCGCTGCTTTTGCGGGGCGTACAAGAAGAAGTAGCAGGCTGCTCCGAAACCGATCAAAAGCAGCGGAAACAGCACCCACGGAGACACAAGCCGGCGCCGGCGATCCGGCAGCAGATTGGATTCATAGACCTTACGCGGCGCCGGCGCGCCGGGGGTTTCGCCGGCCGGCGGGGTCGCTTCGAGATGATCCGGGGACGGCGAAGCGTCCTCGGGCGCTGGAAAGTCAGTCATAACGCCTCATTGCTGGAAATATATGTTACACTGATTATACCAGCGATCCCCGCTTTCGTCCCACGCATCGCAAGCGAGACGCGCCAGAGGAAATGGTATACTACATCCATATGCACGGACTTCACATTGACGCGAACCTCTTCGGCCGTGACCGCGCTCACAAATTGGGCGCTCGAAATTCCCGTACTTCACGATTTCCACAATCCCTGTCGTCCATTCAAGGTTTCCCGATGATAAATTCGCGCGGCTTCTCGTTTCCCCTGCGCCGCGTTCTCGGATGCTGCGCGCTGATGGCGCTGCTGGGTCCGTCGGCGCGAGCGGCGTCTCCGATTCCGCCCAAAGCAAGTCCGGCGGCCATTCCGCCCACAGCGGCTCAAGTGGCTGTTCCGCCCATTGCCCCCTCCGCCGAGACAACCCCGACTCCGCCGCCCGGAGAGGAATCCGCCGAACTGAAACCGGGCGCGGTGATTCCCTTGGAGCCGGCCACCGATCAGCCGCCGGCGGAAACACCTTCCCCCACTCCGCTTCCGATCGGAGGCCGGCTGCTGCTGAGCGGAGCGCTGGATCTGCGCTACCGGACATCCACTCGTGGGCGAACCCATTCGGCCTGGGTCAACGGCGCGGAGGTCGATCTCACCTACCCGCTCGTGTCGCACGGGCGCTCTCTGGGCGCCGTGGTCGTTCAGGGCATGGCGGAAAATCCACCCGACAGCGCCGTGAAGAGCGGCGTCAATTTGGGTGAGGCGTACGTCATCTATCAAATCCCGCTGGGCGCCAGCAGCGACGCCACGGCGTATGTGAAGGCAGGACGCTTCCAAATCCCATTTTCTCTGCTGGCCACTTACGACCCGCATCTGCTGCTGATCCAGCCGCTTTATTCTCAATCTTTGGGAATACGCAACGATGTCGGAATACAAGTATCGGGACGCTTCTACGGCATCCTGAATTACGATCTTTCTCTGACCAGCGGATCCAGCTCCACAAGCTTCGATACGCGCGGCAAGAACGTCGTGACATTTCGCCTGGGACGCACCTTTTACACGCGTAACGGCACGGTCAATGTCGGAGGCACGATGCTGACCGGACGGCTGCCGATCACGGATATCGATCAGGACCACCCGTTCGCCCTGGAGCTGCCCCCCTCCGGTCGGATCGTCACGGACCGAGGCGCGGGATATGTCACCAAAAGTCGCATCGCGGGCGACGCCACACTCATGTATCGCAATGTTACGGCGCGGGGCGAAATCATTTCGGGCGCCGACAACGACAAGCGCGTGCTAGGCTATTTCCTGGAAGGTACTTATAAATTCAGCGCCCGAACGGCGGTCGCCGCGGAACGCTCGCTCTGGACTTATCCTGAGGGGAGCAGCAGCGCGACGCGCACTGGGATCGGTCTCAATTATACAGCCGGAACCCATCTGACGTTTCGCACGCTGTATGAGGTGCTGACGGACACGCCCCGCGATCGCGCCGAAACGCAGCGCCAGCAATTGACCTTTCAGGCCTTGCTGCGATTTTAACCGCCGTGGACGCCTAAGAGGCAGAAGCCTATTCGTTGACACCACACCGGTCGCGGTGTATAATGACGCGGCTTGACAGCCCGGGAACGCCGGAATACCCAGCGTATTTGCCGTTTTCCGGCAATACTCTTCAATTCTCTTAAGGATTTGGGGACAATTTTCGCGAAAATATCGTAAAGTTATAGCGTACGGACATGCGGCGGTCTCAACGATTTGACTCAGCCGACATTCACACAGAGGGGTGCAATAATAGTTGACTATGGCAAATGACGGAAACGCCAAAGCGATCGAGATACAAAATCTCGTCAAGAAGTACAAAAGCGTGGTTGCCGTCAACGACATCAGTCTTGATGTCTATGAAGGCGAGATCTTTGGATTTCTAGGCCCGAACGGCGCGGGCAAAACCACCACGATCAAGACCCTCCTGGGATTGATCTTCCCGAGCTCTGGAAATGTGCGCGTGCTAGGCAAACCGGCGGGCGACATTGACATCAAGCTCAAAGTCTCTTATCTGCCCGAAAGCCCTTATTTTTACGAGCACATGTCCGCGCGTGAAGTCGTCGGTTTCTACGGGAGCCTGTTCGGCCTGGCCGGCGCGGCGAAGACCAAGCGCGTCGATTACCTGCTGGACCTCGTCGGCCTGCAAAAAGACAGCAGCAAGCCACTGCGCGCCTTTTCCAAGGGTATGCTTCAGCGCGTCGGCATCGCCCAGGCTCTGATTAACGATCCCAAGCTGCTTTTCTTCGATGAGCCTACGTCCGGTCTCGACCCTGTCGCCCATCGCGATATTCGCGACTTGATCGTCCGGCTCAAGAACGAAGGCCGCACGATCTTCCTTTCCTCGCACCAACTGTCCGACGTGGAGCTTGTCTGCGACCGCGTCTCGATTTTGAACCGCGGAAAGATCCGCCGCCTCGGCAGCGTCGGCGAACTGATTGCCGGCGGCAACGTCGAGATCATCGCGGAAAATGTCGCCGCGGATGACGATCAGCTTGGCAAACTCAAAGCGATGACATCGAATGTCTCCGATGTTAACCACAAACTGATCATCACCACCAGCGCGTCCAACGTCAGCAAGAACAACGTTTTGGACTGGGTTCGGGCCAACAAGGGAGACGTGATTTCCGTCACCGAGACCCGCCGCTCGCTGGAAGACATTTTCTATGAGACCGTACGCGAAGGCGATTCCAGCGCAATCGTCAGCGCTTAAAATTATCCCGCAAAGCTGCTTGAGGAAATTCACGCGATTATGAGCACCATTTGGTTAATAGCCTCCGGAACCTTCGGCGAAGCAATGCGCCGTAAGATCCTGAACGTCTTTCTGTTCGTAGCGCTCGCCCTGATCGTCATGGCGTTCGCGTTCACTTCGTTCGCGGCGCGCCAGGAACTCGTTCTCATCAAGAGCATGGGCCTGGGCGTCATCGGACTCGCCGGCGTATTCATCAGCGTCATTCT
>NZ_JBDSQY010000250.1:0-13863 GCF_039929585.1 Capsulimonas sp. | reverse complement strand
GCGCCGGAACTTTGTGAGGATGGCTTTTTGGACAAAGTAAGCGCGGGTCAGATTCTGGAAGGTTTTGCAGGAAAGCGCGTGGTGGTCGTCGGCGACGTCATGCTGGACGAGTATATCTGGGGGCAGGTCAATCGGATCTCCCCCGAGGCGCCCGTCATGGTCGTGGACGCCGGGCGTTATTCGCATGTCCCCGGCGGCGCGGCGAATGTCGTCAATAACCTGTGTGTCTTAGGCGCGCACGCCAGCATCATCGGCGTGATCGGCGAGGATGAAGCGGGGCGCAACCTTGTCGCCGCCCTCGAAGCCGAAGGCGCGGATGTCAGCGGCCTCGTCACCGTGACCGACCGGCCAACAACGCGCAAGACGCGCATCATCGCGCACTCGCAGCAAGTCGTCCGCGTGGACCACGAAAAGCGCATTCCGTTAGAATTGCACGCCGTCGAAGCACTCGTGGAGCGCTTTGAAGCGCTGACCGCCAGCGCCGACGCCGTGGTGCTCTCCGATTATCAAAAGGGCGTGCTTGCCCCCGCCCTTATCCACGCCGCCGCGCGCTTCGCCGCGCAAGGCAAGCCCGTCACTGGCAACCTCAAGCCCCGCGCCCTCAGCGCGGACAGCTCCATTACCGTCATCACGCTCAATCTCTCGGAAGCGAGCGCCGCCATGAACGGCGAGCCGCTGGATACCCAGGAGATGGTGCACCACGCCGGCCGCGCCCTGCTGGAGCGTACGGGCGCCGCGCACATCGTCATTACGCTTGGGCAGCACGGCCTCACGCTATATTCGGCGTCGTCCCCCGCCACGCCGCACCATGTGCCGCCGCGAGAAGTGGAAGTCTACGACTCCGCCGGCGCCGGCGACACGGTTATCAGCGCCATGACCATGGCGCTCGTCGCGGGCGCCTCGCCCGCGGACGCCGTCACGCTTGCGAACTACGCCGCGGCCGAAGCGGTCAAGAAGCTCGGCGTGTCCACGGTGACGCGCGAAGAGATTTTAGCTGGGTTTTAAAGAAGTCGGAAAAGGAATCACTCATGATCGTCGTCACAGGAGCCGCCGGGTTCATCGGCAGCGTTGTCGTCAGCGCATTGAACGCGGCGGGACATACAGACCTATTACTCGTCGACACGCTCGGCGCTGAAGGCAAGTTCAAGAACCTACGGGCAAAGTCGTACCGAGACATTATCGACCCGATCGCGTTTTTGGAAGCGCTGCCGGAGATCGCCGAGGAGATCGACGCCATCGTGCATCTGGGCGCCATCACGGATACATCGGAACCCGACGCCGACGCCGTACTGGACCGCAACACCCATTACACGCAGCTGCTCGCGCAGATCGCTCTGGAGAACGACATTCGGTTCATCTACGCCTCCAGCGCCAGCGTCTACGGCGACGGCGCGCTGGGCTTCAGCGACGACGATGCACTGACCCCCTCGTTCAAGCCGCTCAACCCGTACGCCTTCTCCAAGTGGCTGTTTGATGCGATGGCAATCCGCCATGGCTGGACCGAGAATATCGTCGGCCTGCGCTTCTTCAACGTCTTCGGCCCGAATGAATACCATAAGGCGCGCATGGCGTCGGTCATCTGGCACGCTTATAAGCAAGTGCAGGAAACCGGCAAGATCAAGCTGTTCCAGTCCCACAAACCTGAGTACTCCGACGGCGGCCAGGAACGCGACTTCATCCATGTGGATGATCTCAGCAAGGTCATCTTATTTTTCCTGGAGCATCCCGAAGCGAACGGCATCTTCAATCTTGGAACCGGCAAGGCGCGCTCGTTCAACGACCTCGCCGCCGCAATCTTCAAGTCGCTGGGCAAGGAGCCGCAAATCGAGTACATCCCCACGCCCGAGAATATCCGCAATGCATATCAGTACTTCACCGAAGCAGATCTGACGAAGCTGCGCTCGGCGGGATATACGGATGAGTTCTTGAGTTTGGAAGAGGGTGTGGATCGGTATATTCAGGGGTATTTGGTTAAGGACGATCCTTACGTTTAGGATGCCCGGAAGCCCTCACCCGGCCCTTCGGGCCACCCTCTCCCAATTCTAGGAGAGGGTTAGCACTTGGATCTTTGATCCAAAAAAACTAGATTCCCTCTGGCTCCCCCTCTCCCAGAATTGGGAGAGGGGGCTGGGGGGTGAGGGCCTTCACCTTCGGCGTCGTAATCGTCGGCAGCGCGACATACGCCGGCAGCAGTCCCAGCGGATCATCAAAATCATTCACGGCTAGGCGCGCGGCGGCAAGCCGAACCAGCCCGTCGGCCGGAACGTACGGAACACCGATGTGGACGCCATTGTATGGCGCAATCACCCCGCGCTCGCCCGCAAACACAATTGTGTTACTCTCTCGATACGCTTCTAACCTTGTCTCAAGCTCAGCGGGAGCAATCGCCAGCGGGCCTTCGACTAATCTCCCATCCACATAGATTGCCGTGTAAACTTCGTTGCGCCGGGAATGGACGACCGGGACCAGGCATTGGCCCGGCGTGTCGATCGCCAGGGACGCGGCGTAGGCGTCCAGCGTGCCGACGCCGACGAGGGGGCGACCGGTCACCTGCGCGAGAGTCTTGACAGTCGTCATGCCGACGCGCAAGCCTGTGAACGATCCTGGGCCGATCCCGACGGCGTAGGCTTCAATACTGTCCTGAGTAAGGCCGTTTGCCACGAGCAGAGCGTCGATCTGACGAAATAGCTGAACCGACAGGGTGCGTCGGCCCTCAAAGGCCAGGGCGCCGATGACGGAATTTGGGCGCGCAGTATCGCCTAAGGCAAGCACGGCGTAGTCGCCGCCCGTATCGATTGCGAGAAAGATCATGTGAGAGCCTCCCGCCACTGCGCCGCGAGGGCTTCGGACCGTGCGCCGTGCGCTTCGACGGTCAGCGAACGAGCATTCCCGCCGTCAGAAGAAAGATGAAGATCCATGCGGTCGTCCGGCAGAGCGTCCGTGATCTTGTCCGCCCATTCGATGACCGTGACGCCATCGGCTTCCAGATACTCATCGAACGCGATATCATGCAGGGCTTCGGGGCCGGAGAGGCGATAAACGTCGAAGTGGAATAATGGGAGACGACCGTCGCGGTGCTCGAAGACGATATTGAATGTGGGTGAGTGCACAGCGGCTTCGGGCAGACCCAGTCCCTGCGCGAGCCCTTGCGTGAAAGTCGTCTTGCCGGCGCCCAGACCGCCAATGAGACAAAGAACATCGCCGGGAAACAGGATCGGGCCGAGCGCGGCGGCGGCGGCGCGCGTCTCGGCTTCCGTGGATAGCAATCGTTCGAAGGAGATCATTGCGCGAAGTGGTCCCAGCCGCCCTCACCCGGATCGAGATCGCTCTCGCCATCGGGCGCGACAATTCGACGGCCGCTCTTCAGGACTTCACCGATCGCCGTGAGCGGTGTTCCCGCCGCAGTGACGGCCTCGATTACGTCGTCCACGTTTTCCGGCGCGACCGCCAGAAGCAATTCATAATCCTCGCCGCCCTGCAGTGCGAGCAGTATCGGATCTTTGTCCAGCATCTTGGCGGCATTACGAACCGCGCTGGAGATAGGCAGGCGCCCCGTATCGATCCGCGCGCCGACCTGTGAGGCGGCGCAGAGCTTGTTCAGATCCGTGAGTAAGCCGTCGCTCAGGTCCATGGCCGCGCGCACCTGCCCAGACTGCGCAAGAACTCGAGACGCCATCACACGCGGCTGCGGCCGCCGGTGCTGATTGAGTACGTCCTTGTCTACCTTCTCGGCCTTCGGCAGTCCATACTCTTGCAGCAAGATCAGGCCGGCGGCCGAGTCGCCAAGCGATCCGGTAACGAGCAGCACATCGCCGGGCCGGGCGCCGGAGCGAATGAACGCCTGTCCGGCCGGGACGCTTCCCATCAGGGTCACGGAGATCACCATACCGCCGGACGTACTGTTGGTGTCGCCGCCGGCGAGACGTGCGCCGTAGCGATTGAGACAATCGGAAAACCCGTCATAAATGCGATCCAGCGTTTCGACGGTTTCTTCTGGATTAAAAGCAATCGAGAGAAACGCCAAGGTCGGCTCAGCGCCCATCGCCGCGATGTCAGACAGATTGACCGCTGCCGACTTCCAGCCGATCGAATACGGATCGCTCCAGTCCCGACGGAAATGGACGTCCTCCACGAGCATATCCGTGGTGACGACCGTTTGCAGTCCCGAAGGCGTTTCAAAGATCGCGGCGTCATCGCCGATCCCCAAAATCAAGCCATCGCCGATCGCGCCCGCGTGGGTGCTTCTCAGCCGTTCGATAAAGCCTTCTTCGCCGCCGATTTCTTTGATGTTCATAGTTTGAGTGACCCACCGTGGCGCTTCGCGCCACCCCTGCGTAACCTACCCCCGGCCTTCGGTCGCCCCTCCCTTGAAGCAGGGAAGGGTAATTAGGATTTTGTTGTCGCAGGCGGCTTTCGTCCGAGAATCTCTTTCCAACCCTTCCCTGCTTCAAGGGAAGGGTGGCGCGAAGCGCCGGGGTGGGTCATAACAGCGCCCCTAAGCGCAGGAGTCCATAGAACAAAAGCCCGATGCAATTGCATCGGGCTTTTGTCGGTTTCACTTGCCGGAATGCAAATGCCTATCCTTCGAGCAGGGCCAGCGGGTTCTGGAGAACGCGCTTGATCTCCTGAAGGAGCTTTGCGCCGACGGCGCCGTCCATCACGCGATGGTCGCCGCTGAAGGTGATGTTCATCCGATCGCGCACGGCGATCGTGACGCCGTCCGCCAGGACAACGGGCTTCTTAACGATGCTGGACACAGCAAGGATCGCGCCCTGCGACGGATCGATGATCGCGATGAAGTTCTCGACATCGAAGCCGCCCAGGTTGGACACCGTGAAGGTGCCGCCCGTGTAGTCGCCGGGAACGAGCTTACCGTCGCGAGCCTTCTTGATCAGCTCTTTGGCGTTCTGCGCAAGCTTGCGCAGCGGGAGCTGATCAGCGCCGCGTACTACGGGGACGATCAGGCCGTCATCAAGCGCAACGGCGATGCCGACATTGATCCCGTTGCCGGGGACAATCGAATCGTCCTTGAAGGAAGCGTTCGCGCCGGGAACCTTGACCAGGGCCTTCGCCGACGCCTTCACCACGAAGTCGTTGAGCGAGATCTTGACCAGCGTCTCATCGTAGGCGTTGAGCTTCTCGCGCAGCGCCAGCGCTTCGGTCATGTCGACTTCGGCGGTGATGTAGAAGTGCGGGATCGTCGTCTTGCTTTCGACCATGCGCTTGGCGATCGTGCGCCGCATCGCGGACAGCTTGATCGGCGCGGCGGCGGGCGCCGCAGGAGCGGACGCCGGGGCTGCAACAGGAGCAGCCGCCGGAGCGGACGATGCGGTCTTCAGGAAGTCCGTGACGTCGGCTTCGATGATGCGTCCGTTGGGACCGGTGCCGGAAACGCGGGCGATATCCACGCCCTGCTCACGCGCCACGCGGCGGGCCAGCGGGGAGGCTTTCAGGCGCTCACGACCGTTGCCGGCCGAGGGCGCCGCCGCAGCAGGCGCGGCGGGACGCGCGGGCTTCCACGTGCTGGTTTCGACGCCCCTAGGGGCTGCGGGAGCGGCTTCCGCAGGCTTGGGAGCCGGAGCGGCGGCGGGAGCAGCCGCGACAGCGGCCGGCTTATCGCCGATGATGGCGATGGGCTGGCCGACCGGAACGACGGCGCCGGGCTGGACCTGGGTGTGCAGGACACCCGCTTCCTCGGCCTCGACTTCGACATTGCTCTTATCGGTCTCGATTTCGGCGATCACATCACCGACCGCGACCGTGGAGCCGTCGGGCTTGAGCCATTGGAGAAGGGTGCCCTCCTCCATCGCGTCGCCCATCTTGGGCATAATCACTTCTGACATAAGTTGTTCTCTGTGTCCGCCTCTAAGAATTGCGCGCCAGGGTTCGCTTGACGGCGGCAATGACGTCGGCTTCATGCGTGACGGCGAGCTGTTCCAGAGCGCGCGAGTACGGCATCGGCACGAATGCGCCGGCGACGCGCTCGACGGGAGCGTCCAGATAATCGAACGCCTTCTCACCGATTTGCGCGGCGAACTCACCGGCGATGCCGTAGTAGAGCCACTGCTCCTGGACGACGACCGCATGATGGGTCTTCTTGACGCTCTCGATGATCGTGTCGATATCGAAGGGCATCAGCGAGCGCAGGTCGATGACTTCGGCGTCGATGCCCTCAGCCGCGAGCTGCTCGGCCGCCGCGAGCGAGATGATCGTGCCGCGCGAGTAGGAGATGATCGTGACATCCTTGCCCTTGCGCTTCACATCGGCGACGCCGATGGGAACGATGAACTCAGGATCCGTCGGGACATCGCCCTTGCTGCCGTAGAGACCGGCGTGTTCGGTGAAGACAACGGGGTTGTTATCGCGAATGGCGGCTTTGAGCAAGCCCTTGGCGTCGGCGGGCGTCGCGGGGGCGACGACCTTGAGGCCGGGGGTGTTCGCATACCAGTGCGCGAGGTCCTGGGAGTGCTGAGCCGAAAGCTGGACGCCGACGCCGCCGGGCCCGCGAAGGACACACGGCACGTTGAACTGTCCACCGCTCATATAGAGGATTTTCGCCGTGTGGTTGATGATCTGATCCCACGCGACCAGCGCGAAGTTCAGGGTCATGAACTCGATGACGGGACGCATGCCCATCATCGCGGCGCCCGTGGTCAGACCGACCATGGCGGCTTCGGAGATCGGAGTATCGACGATCCGCTCCGGGCCATACTTGTCGAGGAAGTTCTCGGTGATCTTGAACGTTCCCTGGTACTGGCCGATTTCCTCACCCAGCAGGAAGACGTTTTCGTCCCGATCCAGCTCTTCGCCGAGCGCCATGCGAATGGCTTCCCGGTAAGAGATATTCACGGTCTCGCCGACGTCCTTCATCTCAACCGAGCGGGTCGCCGCTGACACCGCCAGGATATCCTTCTCTTCTTTGGTCGTCGCGGGCGCAACGGCGCCTTCGCCACTCGACGCCAAAGGAGCAGACGGGGCCGCGCCGTTGGAGCTTGCGGACGCGCCATTGCTGGTCACGGCGGCGTCGCCAATGATGGCGATCGGCTCGCCAACGGGCACGGTGGCTCCGGGCTGAACTTTGGTGTGCAGAACGCCGGCCTCTTCGGCCTCGACTTCCACGTTGCTCTTGTCGGTCTCGATCTCAGCGATCACATCGCCGATCGAGACAGTTGCGCCATCGGGCTTGAGCCATTGGAGAAGGGTGCCCTCCTCCATCGCATCGCCCATCTTGGGCATAATCACTTCTGCCATAGGATGTATTTTCTCTTCTAGTCGACGTAAACGTCCTGGGTCAATTCTTCGGGAGCGCAGACGGGGCTATTCTCGGCGAACTCAGCGGCGACGCGCGCGATTTCCAGAGCGGACTTGTCCAGCTCATCATGCTTGGCGTCGGTCAGCGTGCCGCGCTTGCGAAGCGCATCGCCCAGAATGTTGATCGGGTCGCGCTTCTTCCACTCTTCCAGCTCCGAGGGATCACGGTAGGTGATCTGGGTCGCGGCGCCGTCAGCGGCGCCGTGTCCCACATAGCGGTACGTGACCGCTTCCAGGAAGTAGGGAGCGGGGTTGATGCGCATCTCGTCGATGATCTCCTGCGCGACCTTACGCACCGCGAAGTAATCCTGGCCATCGACCTTGGAGTTCTTCATGTTGTAGGAGTCGGCGCGGGAGGAGAGATCGGTGTTGGCCGAATGGCGCTCAACCGAGGTTCCCATCGCGTATTTATTGTTTTCGAGGACGTAAAGGATAGGCAGTTCGTAGAGGGCGGCCATGTTGAGGGCTTCGTGGAAGGCTCCGGCGTTCATCGATCCGTCGCCTAGGTAACAAACACAGATGTTTTTGTTTTCCTTGAGCTCGTTCTTGTACTTGAGAGCCCATCCGATGCCGACCGCGAGCGGGACGTTTCCGCCGACGATACCGTATCCGCCCGCAAAGCCGTTGGCTTTGTCGAACAGGTGCATCGATCCACCCTTGCCGCGCGAGATTCCGGTGCTTTTACCGTAGATCTCGGCCATAACGGTGTTGGGATCGCTGCCGAGGATCAAACAGTGTGCGTGGTCCCGGTAGGAACTCAGGACTTGGTCGCCTTGCTTGCAGGCTTCGAGAACGCCCAGGGAAACTGCTTCCTGGCCGATGTACAAGTGCAGGTAGCCGCCCACCTTGCCCGCGCGGAATGCGCGATTGCACTGCTCTTCGAAATGACGCACTTCCAGCGCGCGCTGGTACGTCAAAAGGAGTTGATCGTCGCTGAGATTGAGCGCCGCGATTACGGCCTCGGAGTCCGCGACGAGCGCGTCCTTGATCTCGGCGCCATGCGCGTCGTACTTTGTGCTGCCGCGAGTTTTAAGAGCGGCGGGGCTGGCTGCCATAGGGGATAAAACCTCTTAAATAGGGTGTTGCTCTGATCAAATAGGGCGTTGCTCTGGGACAACCCGCCTATTATAGCCGACTTTGGCTTGGCGATTCAAGTGGCGGTAAAGATTCCTGATTGCGAGCAAAGGAAACCGTTCCCGGCCTCCGTATGCTACCATAAGAAACCGACACCGAAAAGGCCGATTTTCATGCGCACACGTCCCCATATTCTCATTCTCGCCGCCTCCGCCATCGTCGCCGTTTGCGGCCCCGGCTGCGCCTCAAAATCACATTCCCCCGCGCAGATGGGCCGCCCCATGACCGCGACCGAGCGCGCCATGGTCACGAAAGCCGCCGCGCTGATGGCGAAGAAGGGGCTGAAAGGCCAGGCGGAGCTCACGACGACTCTGCTCGACAAGGGGATCTGGAGGTCGGCCACGGACACAGACATCTACATGAAACAAGCCGAGCAGGACGGCGGCACTCCATACGCCTACACCCTCTCCGAAGGCAAGCAGCCCAGCGCCATCGTCCTCGCCCCGCGCTTCTTCAATGAGACGACCGAAGCCGCGCGCGCTTCGCTGATGCTCCATGAGCTGGGACATTACCGGGCATACGTCAAAACCGGCCGCTCGGACGAAACGGACGGCTACAAAGCCCAGTACGACGAGAACAAAAAGCTCGGCATGGGCGAGGAATCCAGCCTCCCCTACTTCGCCATGCTCGATGGCGTGGTGGAATATGTCGTTCCAAAACACCCCGAATACAAGAACTTCTCCGACGTGAAGGGATATATGAACACGCCGTAGCGCTTCATGACACGCAATCGATGCGGACTCAACGCGCCCAATCACGCCTAGTGGTATACTGAAAACCATGCCTACACCCAAGCATATTGTCGCCGTCGCCGGGCTCGTTTCTGACGACCATCAACGCGTTCTGATGGTCCTCAGCCCGCGCGGCGACTGGGAGTTTCCCGGCGGCCAGGTTGAAGAAGGCGAGAGCTTGACCGCCGCGCTGGAGCGGGAAGTGCTTGAGGAGACAGGTGTTCGGGTCGCTGCTGGGCATCTGGTCGGCGTTTACTCAAACGTGAAGTCGCTGATCGTGATGCTCGACTTTCTTTGCAGCTATGTGAGCGGCGAGCCGACTTGCAGTTCCGAGAGCCTGCAAGTCGAATGGGTTGCGCGGGACGAAGCGCTCTCACGAGTGATCCGGCCCGTCATCCAGGATCGCTTGCGCGACATGCTGGAATTTGATGGACGAGTGGTGTATCGATCCTATTCGTTCCATGCGGACCAAGTCCACACCGAATACATAGTCCACGAAGACAGACATATCTGACGGTTTATGGCGGCTGTTACACAACCTGACTATTCCAGCCACTGACGCGCTCCCACATGGACCGGAAGGACTGGCGCAAGGCCCGACAAGGCGTCCTGGATGCGACGGATGGTGAAGTCGCTGATGGGACGCGGCAGGGCGTCGATAGAAAAGTACGCGCAGTCCGTCGTCTCGTCTTGATCGGCGCGGGGGCGTTGGTCGTCGGATGCGCTCCGGCACAGGAAGACGAAGTGGTGGCTATCATTTTCGGCGGCGTAATAGATTCCCGTGAGACGTTCGGCGATAACGCGCATGCCCGTTTCCTCGAAAACTTCGCGGACCGCAGCGTCAGTCACAGATTCCTCACTCTCCACTGCACCGCCTGGTATCTCCCAGTTTCGCATCCCATAGCTATGCTTGACAAGCAGCACGCGGCCGTTGGAGTCTTGGATGACTGCCGCCGCCCCCAATATTTTCTTCGGCCATCGTGGGAGGGCGTCTGACGGGATCTTCTTTTCCGCCGCCATCTGCTGGATAGCGGCGACAGACAACTTGTCCAGTCCCTCAGCGACTATGTCGGCGTGCGCGAGGGATGTGTGGCGTGTGAGTTCGTTCGGAACAGCGATGCAGTATATTCCCGCCGCCTTTGCGGCGGCGACGCCATTTGGGGAATCTTCGAGCGCCACGGTTTCTTCGGCGCTCACATTCAAAGCCGCCAGCGCAGTTAAGTATAGTTCGGGATCGGGCTTCGCAAAAGCAACTTCGTCGCCGCAGTGGATGGTATCGAAGTAGTGGGCGATCCCCAGTTGTTCGAGATATCCCACAACCCAGGACCGAGGTGAACTGGAGGCGACGCCCAGCAGAAGATTTTGCGCCTTGGAGTCGTCCAGCAGCGATTGTACGCCGGGCAGAATGGTCTTCTCCTGCATCAGCTCCAAGTAATGCGCGCGGCGTTTTGCGCGCACGGCGACGCGATCCATGGGCTGCCCTAATCGTTCTTCCAGATCGTCGTAGGGCGTTTTGGAAATCGTCGACGCGCCTCGCCCGATGATCGACGCCCATTCCTGAATGGGCAGCTCAAATCCAAAGTCCTGATAGACCTGAAGCCACGCCAGATACTCCGGCATTTCCGTGTCTAAGATGAGACCGTCGAAATCGAAAATTATCGCTTTGATCATAGCGCCAGGCACGCTTCCGCCGCCAGCCAGAACAGTTTTTCGCGCGCCGTTCCGTGGTTTTGCCAGCCCCGATTGTCCCACACTTCGCCGCCGACGTCGTCTCCACCGTAGAGCAACTGGCCGAACTCCACATGACGGAACTGGGCGACGGCGAAGAAGGCCGACGCCTCCATTTCCACGCAGACACAGCCTTCGTCCCGTCGGCGCCGGACCTTAGCGGGCGTCTCACGATACAGCGCATCCGTCGTCCAGGTTTTGACGGGCAAATAATCCGTTCCGTGCTTGAGCAGCGTTTGTTCGATAGCGGCGACAGCCGATGCGCTCGCGGCGACTTCGCGACTGGGCGCGATGTAATGATAGGATGTGCCCTCATCACGCACGGCCGTATGAGGAACCAGAACGTGGCCCATCGCAATAGCGCTGTCCAGCACGCCGCAGCCGCCGCAGGCGATGAACTTGGTGCAGCCCATGGCGATCACCTCATCCAGCAGCGCTGCCGCGAGCGGAGCGCCGACACCGGGGTGAAACACGGCCAGACGCTGCCCCTGAAACTCGATCTCATAGACGGGATGGGGTCCGATCTCACTGCGCAGAGTGTGCAGAATAGTCGCTCCATGGTCGTCGTTCAAGGCGGTGAGCACCTCTTGAAAGAAGCAAACGACGGCGTGTTTTGGAACGTCCCGGGCAGCGTAGATGCGTTTCGGCTCAATCACGGCGATGGGTTCGGCATCGAACTCCAAAATGGGGTAGTTATTCTCTAACATCGAAGCATTTTACCTTTTCACTCGAAGCAAGATCTCTTTGTCTGGCGCTCCGGCGGGGGGAACGTCGAACGATATTTCCTGAAGCTTGGAGCTCGGAAAGCTTGCTGGAATGATAACCGTCTGACGTCCCGCCTCCAATCCTTCCAAACGCAGCATTCCGGCGCTGTCGGTGGTGAGTGATTTGGGCCAGAGAGCGTCGGCCAGTGGCCCGGAAGGGCGGCGCAGTTCGACGATTTGATCCGTCAGAGGGGCGTCGGAGGCATCGACAAACTTGAGAACGACGGGCGCACCGGCGGCGGGGATATCGAACTTAAGATTTGGCTCCTCTCCCTTCCTAACGACTAGCATTTGAGATTGGGACAGCCAGATTCCGTCGCGGGCGGCTTGAATTTTGTATGCCCCCGGCGTCAAGCCCAAGAGCATGAACGAACCATCAGACTCGGCGAACGCCTTGACATCACACAGCGTTCCGCTCCAGTCGCTCCCCTGGAACTTGGCTTTGATCTGGAACTGGGATGTCAGAGAACTGATACTTTTTCCCGCCACCGTGACGCGGCCGCGGATGGTGATGGGTGGCGGCAGAACCAATCGGACCGCCTTGCCTTTCACATACGGCGCATACACCACACCGCTCACACCGGGAAGCCAGGCGGCCAGGAGAGGAGTTCTCGATCCTTGAGAATCGGTGCTCTGATTAGACCACGAAAGACTGAATTGCGATCCAGTCGAGCGCAATCGACCCAGGGGATTTACTTCCAGGTGCTGTGCGCCGACAAAGATTGACGGCGGCAGTAGCGCCGCCTGCGCCCCCCACGCAGGCGTCACGCCATCGTACTGCATGATGGAGCCGAAGACAGGCGCTTCTATCAAGTCGTCTGGATCACCCAAGGGAATAGGATCGAGACGCCGGGTGACCTCGCCGGGCCGCACCACAAAGTCAACCTTTTGCCGCGTGAACAGGAATTTCCCATCGCGCTTCCTGCTGAGCGAGATACTCAGCGACGCGGTCCGCCCAGGCAGCGGTCCACCGATCAGCTCGCCAGTTTTGTCGTCGATTCGATACTGAGCACCAGTGTACGAGGTAAAACCGCCGAGGGAAGATTCCAATGTTTCTGAGGGAGGCAGGGCAATGCGGCCGCGCACATATCCAGCGGGCTGCTGCGCCATGGTTACGGCGATTTCCCGATCGCCGGTCACGGTAACGAGCGGCGAGACAAACATCGAACGTTCGCGCAGAGCCGAATCGGGCGGCAGAGGATCGTCGTCCGATCCGAGGGCGAGCATCTCTTCGCCTGGTGTGGCCGCCGTGACCGAATAGGTTCCAGGAAGGAGATCGTCGAAGACCACGCATCCGCGCGTGTCCGTCGAGCCGGAATACGAGTCGCGATCATTGGAGGCGTAGAGCGCCAGCGTCACCCATCCGCGCATGGGCTTGCCGGCGGCGTCCGTAACCGTGACGGTCACGCGGTTCACGCCATACCGTTTCATTCGAATGACGGGCGGGGATTTGCGAAGCATCGCCGGCGACATCGCAATCAGAGCGCTTCCCTCATCATCTGGCCCGACACGCCATTGTGTCCATGCTTCTGGAACCTGCACGGTGAGTAGATGCAGTCCAGTCGCAAGCGACGCCTTCGCGAGGCCGTCGTTCCCCCATTCCACGCGGATTTCGTCGCCCTTGTCCCATGACGCCACCGGCGTCGAAAACATTCTTCCGGAAAGGGAGACGCCTTCGGGCAAGTCTCCCAGCGGCTTGAACATCAAAGGGGCGAACGGCGCCGGCAGCTTGATCGTAAGCATTTGCGGAGGCCCATCGGGGAGAATGGTCACCTGCCGATCCATGGCGCCCGAGCCGAAGGGAGCCATTTTGCGAAATGACGGATAGGAAATCGGATCCTCGGAGGCAACATGAAGGTTCCAAATTCCCGGCCCCATATTCGTAAAGCGCGCCACGCCGTCGGCGCCGGTTTGGGAGTCGAGGTTTAGCAGACGATCCAGATCGAGCGCGGGGGACGGCTTGTCGAGCGAAGGATGACCAAAGAGGTCCGTCCGCAGCGATGGCGTCATCTGAACGATGGCGCTGGACAGCGGAGCGCCATTTTGCAGCACACGCACCGCCAGCAGGGGATGCGCCATCGGAATGACTAGGTCAATATGCATCTCGGGCTCAGACACGCCGCTAGGCAGTGGGTATCCAGAAGACGCGGTGGACTGGGCGATGGGGAAGCCGGCGATGTAGGCGTAGACATGAG
>NZ_JBDSQY010000249.1:0-16189 GCF_039929585.1 Capsulimonas sp. | reverse complement strand
GATTATTTGGATCGGGAAATGAAACTGGGCGATGTCGCCACGGTGATCGCCGCCTCCGCGAAGCCCCAGACCGCGCTGAGCTTTACCACCGACCGTGGCCGGGTGAAGCAGGCGATTGACGATATCGTTCCCACGGACACCGTGGCGGACATGCCGGGGACGCTCGCGCTGGCGCAGTCGCTGATCGGCAACGGGAACGGTGCGCGCGTACGCATCTTCTCCGACGGCGCCTTTGGGGCGGACGCGCAGCGGCGTTTGGGCGCGGTCACGCTGGGCGGCGCGGGCGTTTCCATGCAGACGATTGGCTCGAAGAGCGCCGACAATGTCGCGATTACGGCGATGGACGGCCGCCGCGACCCAGTGTCCGGGCAATATGAGATCTTCGTCAATGTAGAGAATCTGGGTGGAAAGCCACATGAAGGTGTTACACTGACCCTGCTGCGCGACGGCAAGGTGATCGACTCCCGTTCGCTTGCATTTGCGGGCGGCCCGGAGGCGCAGACTTTCACCGGGCAGGACCTGGCGCAGGGTGGGGTGGTTACGGCCAGGCTGGACGGTTTGAAGGATGACCTGGATCGCGACGACACCGCATCACTCGTGCTGGCGCCGCCGCGTAAACGGCGCGTTCTGCTGGTCAGCAATGGAAACTTGTTTCTGGAGCGTGGCCTGAACATCGACCCCGATGTCGTGCTCGAAGAGCTAGCGCCCAGCGAGTTCGCCGCCGCGGGCAAGGGCGGGGCGGGATACGATCTGGTTGTCCTGGACGCGTTTCTGCCGAAAGCCGCTTTGAAACCCGGAAACTATTTGATCTTCGATGCGGCCGGTGCACAGTCCACATTTACGTCGGCCGGCGCTCCCTCCGAGGAGTATACGCAGATCATCGATCAGGAGCGCACACATCCGTTGATGCGCTATGTCGATCTCAGCGGCCTTGCTCTGGCGAAATCCCCGACATTGCAGCTGGCGCCGTGGGCGGAGAGCCTGGCCGAAACGCAGGCGGGGCCGTTGGTCGCCGCCGGGGAGCATGATGGCGCGCGCGTGGTGGGCGTCGGTTTTGATCTTGGCGATTCCGACTGGCCTCTGCGCGTCTCATTTCCGATCTTCCTGACGAACTGCGTCAACTGGCTCACTTCGACGGGCGGCCTCGGCCCGGCCTCGCCGGACACGATCGCCGGAGCCGTTGTTTCTTTGACGACTCCTCCGGGACTGACAAGCGTCAAGGTTACCCATCCCAATGGCAAAGCCGAATATGTGAGCGCTCCGCCCGACGGCGGCGCTGCGCTGTTCGACCGCGCCGATCAGATCGGCGTCTATCAATCCGACGCTGGCGGCGGATACCATCATCCCTTCGCCGTGAACCTGCTCAATAAGTACGTCAGCGCGCTTGTCCCCGAACAGCATCCCGAACTGACCCGCGCTGCGAGCGCCGCGCCGGTCAAGCCCCTGAAACTCCAGCCCGTTCGCAGCGAATACTGGACCGCCATCGCCGCCGCGGCGCTGGTGTTTTTGATGCTGGAGTGGATGGTGTTTCACCGCCGGGTGTGAGTTTAAGTTTACGGCAACGCGCCTGCTAACATCGTGTTACCGGGTGGCATGCCGGCAGCTCTGGGCAGGCATGTATTGCGTACGAAGCGGAACGTGGCGTTTCCTCGCGATTGCAGGACATGCCTGCCCAGAGCTGCCGGCATGCCACCCGGTGAAAATTGCCGAACAACATTCTTACCCTCAACTACTCCCAAGTAAATAACCCTGGACGAATAGAAACCCATCGGGTACAATTGGTATCAAATACTGGCGATATTGCGCTCGATAGGTTTCGTGCGCCGATTTGGTCGCGCGCAATGCCGCGAGAGGACAGCATGGCTGCTGTTTTTCGCGTTGGCGGCGCACACCGTGCATCGACGTCGTGTCTCGAGAGCGGACGAACCAATGAGGGGCAGGTTGGTTGTGGCATGAGTGAGCTCAGCAAGTTTTTCGGCCCGAACGCGGGCTATGTTCTTGATCTTTACGATCAATACCAGGCAAATCCGGAGTCCGTGGACCCAGAGACCCGGGCCTTCTTCGCGGACTGGTCGCCTCCGGCCGGTCTGGGAGCGCCCCCCGTGTCCGAAGGCGGCGTGGTCGCGACGGTCGATGTCAACAAGATTGTCGCCACGGCGCGCGTGGCGCGTCTGGTGCGTGAGCTTGGGCATCTGACGGCGCATATCGATCCGCTCGGCAGCCCCCCTCCCGGTGATCCGGGACTGGAACTGGAGACGCACGGGCTCCAAACGCGCGATCTGACCACCCTGCCCGCAAGCGTCATTGGCGGACCGCTGGCGGTCGGGGCGCCGAATGCACTCGAAGCGCTGGGGCGCCTGCGCCGCGTTTACTCCGGGACGATCGGTTACGAAGACGATCATATTCAGGTCGACGAAGAACGCAAATGGATCGTCGACGCGATCGAGACCCGCCGCTTCTTCCAAGACTTTGACGCCACACAAAAGATCGATGTCCTCAAGCGCCTGACCGAAGTCGAAACCTTCGAGCGCTTCCTCCACACCACTTTCATTGGCGCCAAGCGCTTCTCCGTCGAAGGCACCGACATGGTCGTGCCGATCCTCGACACCATCATCCACGCCGCCTCCGTTGCGAATACCCGTGAAATTGTTATGGGCATGGCGCATCGCGGCCGCCTCAACGTCCTCGCCCATATCCTCGGCAAGCCGTACAGCGCGATCTTGGCGGAGTTCCAGGCGGCCAAGGACGAATCCTCGGCGGTGTCCGGCACGGGGTCGTCCGGCTGGACAGGCGATGTCAAGTACCACATGGGCGCGCGCCGCAACTATTCGGAAAACGGCGGCAACGAGATGCCGATCACGCTGGCGCCGAACCCGAGCCACCTGGAGTTCGTCGATCCCGTCGTCGTGGGCCGCGCCCGCGCCGCGCAGGAGACGCGTCAGGGACATCGCAAGACGCAGCATGACCCAAGCGCCTCGCTGGCGATCTTGATCCACGGCGACGCCGCGTTCCCGGGGCAGGGCGTGGTCGCCGAAACTCTGAATCTTTCGCAGCTGTTCGGATATGATGTCGGCGGCACGATCCATATCATCACCAACAACCAGATCGGCTTCACGACCAGCCCGCGCGATTCGCGCTCGACCCTGTATGCGAGCGATCTGGCCAAGGGCTTCGAGATCCCGATCGTCCATGTCAACGCCGATGATCCCGAGGCGTGCATCGCCGCCGCTCGGATGGCGCATGCGTACCGGGAGCGGTTCGGCAAGGACTTCCTGATCGACCTCGTCGGCTATCGCCGCTGGGGACACAACGAGGGCGACGAGCCATCGTTCACGCAGCCCCGCATGTATGAGAATATCGCGACGCATCCGACGGTGCGCGAACTGTGGGGCCGCGAGCTGGAGCGCGCCGGCCTGCTGACCCGCGATGAAGTCAACGCGATGATCAAGAGCGTGCAGGACACCCTCCAGGAAGCGCGCACGGCGCCGTCCGGCCGCGGTCTGTCCAAGGGCCCGCTTCCCTACGGCAGCGGCGAGAACTCCCTGCCGCACGTCGAGACCGCCGTGCCGGCCGAGCGCCTGATCGAATTGAACGAGGCGCTGCTGGCGCGCCCCGTCGGCTTCACTGCGAACGCGAAGCTGGACCGCACGCTGATCGTTCGCCGCCGCAACGGCATTCAGGAGCCGAACGGCATCGAATGGGCGCACGCCGAGGCGCTGGCTTTCGCGTCGATCCTCACCGATGGCGTTCCAATCCGTTTGAGCGGTCAGGACGCTGAGCGCGGCACCTTCTCCACGCGCCACTCCGTGCTGCACGATCCCACTACGGGCGAGCGGTACACGCCGCTTCAGGAGCTGCCGCAATCGACGGCGAGCTTCGCTGTTTATAACAGCCCGCTCTCCGAGACAGCGGCTTTGGGCTTTGAGTACGGCTACAGCATGCACGCCGCCGGCGTGTTGGTTTTGTGGGAAGGGCAGTTCGGAGACTTCGTCAACGGCGCCCAGGTGATCGTCGATCAGTTCTTAGTTTCGGGCAACGCTAAGTGGCTGCAAACTCCTTCACTTGTCCTGCTGCTGCCGCACGGTTATGAAGGCCAGGGACCGGAGCACTCCAGCGGACGTGTGGAGCGGTTCCTGCAGCTGGCGGCTTCGGACAATATCCGGATCGTCAACTGCACCACATCGGCCCAGTACTTCCATGTGCTGCGCCGCCAAGCGGCTCTGCTGCACACCGCGCCGCGTCCGCTCATCATCATGACGCCCAAAGGACTGCTGCGACATCCGAAGGCGGCGTCCTCGCTGAGCGATCTGTCCACGGGACGGTTCCAGACGGTGATCGACGACGCAGCCGCGCGCGGCCGCGCTTCCGAGATCTCCCGCGTCGTGCTGAGCTCTGGTAAAGTTTATGTCGACCTGATCGGCGCCGAGGCGTTCGCCGAAGCATCGCGCAGTCTCGCCGCCGTGCGTGTCGAGCAGCTTTATCCGTTCCCCGGCGACGTCCTGCGCGATATCCTGGCGTCCTACCCGAATGCTCAGGAAATCGTCTGGCTGCAGGAAGAACCGAAGAACATGGGCGCCTGGACCTACATGGAGCCGAAACTGCGCGACCTCCTGAAGCCTGGCCAAAAGCTGATGTATGTCGGCCGTCCTGAATCGGCCAGCCCGGCGGAAGGCTCCATCCGGCGCCACACCACCGAGCAGAACCGCATCGTCGCCGCCGCTCTCAGCGCCGCGCCCGAGCTCAAGGTGAAGAAAAGCGCCGTCAAATAGTGTCAATAGCCGGGGCAATGATACGGTCCCCCGGAGAACAAAGCAAAAGGAGCGGAGTAACAATGCCCGTTGAGATACGTGTGCCGCAGCTCGGCGAATCGATTGTCGAGGCGACCATCACACGGTGGCTGAAAAAAGACGGGGATACCGTGACGGCGGGAGAGACGATTCTCGAGCTGGATACGGACAAAGTGAACGTGGAAGTGCCGGCGGACGAAAGTGGCGTCATTCAGGGGATCAAAGGCGCGGAAGGCGACACTGTCGCCGTCGGCGACCTGCTCGCAACGATCGTGGAAGCCGGCGCCCCCGCCGCAGTCGCTCCTGCCGCCGCCCCTGCATCGGCTCCGGCCGTGGCTGCTGCGCCCGAAGCTCCGGCCGCAGCAGCCCCCGAGACGCATGCGTCTCCGGTCGCCAAGCGCCTCGCCGACAGCAACAATGTCGATCTGAGCCAGCTCAAGGGCAGCGGCCCGAACGGCCGGATCGTGAAGGACGATGTCGCTACGTTTGTCGAGCGCCAGGCCGAAGCCCCGGCGACCGCCACGACGATCCAAGCAGCGGCCGCCGCCGCGCCGAAGCCTGTTCCAGCGGCTCCGGCTGCCGTCTCTGCGCCCGCCGCACCGAGCGGACGTCCTGAGGAGCGCGTGCGCATGACGCGTCGCCGCCAGACCATCGCGACCCGTTTGGTAGAAGCGCAGCACACCGCTGCGATGCTGACAACCTTCAATGAGATCGATATGACGGCCGTCATGGAAGTGCGCAAGCGCCGCAAAGACGCCTTCAAAGAGAAGCATGGCGTCAACCTCGGCTTTATGTCGTTCTTCACCAAGGCGACGATCGGCGCACTCAAAGCGTTCCCCTATGTCAATGGCGAAATCCAGGGCGATGAGATCGTGCTAAAGAAGTACTACGACATCGGCGTCGCCGTCGGCGTAGAAGAAGGTCTGGTCGTTCCGGTCGTGCGCGACGCGGATCGCCGAACCTTCGCCGAGATCGAACGCGAAATTGGCGTTCTGGCGGGCAAGGCGCGTGAGAACAAGCTGACGATTGCGGAGATGATGGGCGGCACGTTCACCATCACCAACGGCGGCGTCTACGGCTCGCTCATGTCCACGCCGATCCTGAACACCCCTCAGGTCGGTATCCTTGGCATGCACAAGATCGAGGAGCGCCCAATCGCGATCGCTGGCCAAGTCGTCATCCGTCCGATGATGTATGTGGCGCTTTCGTACGATCACCGTATTGTTGACGGTGGTACCGCCGTCCGGTTCCTGGTAAAGATCAAGGAACTGTTGGAAGATCCGGAGTCACTGCTGCTCGAAGGCTAACAGCGTCTTTACACGCATTTAAGTGAGAACAATTGCCGCCGATTTTTCAAATCGGCGGCAATTTTGCGTTTAAACTGGAACCTATTCTTGGTACCCTAGCGTTGTTACTGTAGAGAACGGACGAAACAAAATGTGGTTTTGATTGTCCATTCGCATAGTAACCGAAGCATTGCTGCTGAGGATACGAGTACTAACACTTACGGAGAAACGCATGAAAAAGACAATGATTGTCGGCGCGGTCGCATTGCTGGCGAGTGTCCTGGGGACCTCGGCGGCCCGAGCGCAGGATGCTCCGGTTCAGAAGCCTATCAGCATCAAGGTCGGTGGGTATTTTCCGCAGGACGGCGACGCCCGCAAGATTGGCGACACGTGGCTGCATGTCGGCGGGGATTATGCCTTCGGCAAGACCGACACCGAGTCCCCGCTGTTGAAACTGGGTTATCTGGATTATGTCGGCAAAGAGAAGGATGGAGTTCGCGGTCAGTACATTGGCCTGGGTATCGGCGTTCGCGCGTACGCGAACCGGGCGACCAACAGCACCGTCTCCCCGTTCTACGGCGCGGGCGTCGGCGTTTACTTCGAACAGGCCAAGGGTGGCGGCGAGACGAAGAACAAAACGGGCCTTGGCTTGAAAGCCAGCGCTGGCGTTGAGCTGAACCAGGGCGCGTTCGTCGAAGTCGGCTACACCTACCTGCCCGAGAAGATCGAAGGCACGGACTTGAGTGGCTTCACTGCGGACCTTGGTTATCGGTTCTAAGCTGACGCTTTAGGGCGATTGCTGGAATGGACATCGCCGGCGATTAAACACCCGCGATCGGGTCTTCAACCGCCGGCAAAATTTTGTAGACGACGCGGCTTTTGCGGCCGGTGACGCTTTCCATAACCAGGGACTCAATTTCCGGGGGAAGTGGTTCGTGTCGTGGATGCTTGATCACAACGCGGCGGCGCGCCACGCGGCGTGCTTCGTGGATGGACGCCGGGTCCAGCGGCTCGGAATTGCCGAAGAGGGCCAGCGGGCTTACGGAATTCTCCGAGCCGGGCAGACGCTCGTCGAAGAATGGATCGAAGTAAACAAGATCGAAGGACGAATCTGGGGCTTGACGCAGATAGTCGCGGTAATCCGCCGTGACCACCTGGATGCGCCGCATCGCGTCTTCCAGCACCTTTGGCTCTAGTTCGAATCGGCTAACGCCGTCCCGCGTGACGGCCGCCAGCTCCGGAACGCTTTCCAGCCCGACCACTGTTCCCAATTCTCCCACCATCAGCGCCGCCAGCGCAGCCTCTCCCGCGAAGCCCAGCGTACAATCCAGCACCGACTCGCCTGGCTGGAGCGCCGCCGCCTCCACGTAAAGATCCCGCCAGCCGCGAGTGACATTATATCCGCGCAGCATCGCCAGGTTTGGGTGAAATGCATATTCGAAGTCGGTATTTCGTTCGCGCAGAACTAATTTCGTGTGGGTGACGACCAGAACCCGATTTGCGCCGGTGGCGGTGAGAACCTCGGGAATGTTGCGCTTTTCGCGGGTGTAGTAAACCGCGCCCAGCTCATGGGCCAATTGGCGCGCCCGTTCTTGAATTTCCGGGCGTCCATTGACCCCGGTGGTGACGCAGAGCGGCGCTGCATTTTGCGTCATAACGTGCGGATAATCTCCTTGATACTTTCGATCTGGTCCGCCGGCGCCGTGATCTGTGTGACGCCGAGTTCGACGACTTGAGCCAGAAACTCAGCGCGGTCAGGTCCAGATACGCCGGCCCAATCCTCTTCCCCGCAGAGCAACAGAATGGGATTGCAGGAACGCTTCGCCGCGAAGACGACACGCTCAGCCGCTTCGGCGTCTTCCAATTGGGCGGGAAGGATGGCGATCCCCGCGAACTCGTCGAAGTCTTCGGGAATCTCATCCCCGGATTGCAGCGGCGGCATCCCGGCGACGAGAAGCGGCCACAAAAACGGCTCATCGCCGTCCTGTAGGAATATCTCCGTGTCGGCGAACTGGTCGCGCACATCCTCGGCAAGCCAGGGCGGCGTAATCAGGCGCACCTGGCCCTCCGCGCACGCGCGCAGCAGCGTCGAAAGGGAGAGGCGCTCCAGCTCTTGATCCAGAACGATCGCCAGCGCGCCCACTTCATCCATCAGCTTCGCCCAGGTCTGGGTCTGATGCTCCGTGTCCTGCGGCTCGTCGTAGGAGCCGAAGACGGCGTTGTCCTGCGGCAGGTAAACGCCGTCGGCGCCCGAGCGCATCGCGGCGGCGACATCGTCCATTGTCCGTGCGGTGGCGAGAACCTCAATGCGCACGTTCGAAGAGGAGGTGCGGGCGGGGAGATGGGCGGAATCGACGAAGTAAACGCGGGCGCGCGTGGCCGGCGCCTGGTAGCGGGCGATCACGGAAGCGTCGGCGTCGACATAGACCCGGCCCCGGTCGCCGTCCAGCACTAAAATGTCGAACTCGGCGACGTTTTCCAAAAAGGGCGTTCCCAGGCCGGAGACGATCGGGTAGGGCGCATCAATCGTGTCGGCGTCCTCGACGATGGCGATCCCCAGCACTTCCAGTCCGACCATCGGCGCGCCGATCATCGCCGGATTAAGCCGCTCCATCACCAGGATGACCTGCGAGGGTTCGGGCTCCGAATCGTAATAGCCGCGCAGCTCGGCGGCGGCCGCCCGGCGGCGCCGCTCGGGATGAAGGGTCGGACCGAAGCGATCGACGGTCAGACGCGCGGTCGCGGCGATGGCGACCCCGCCGGAAATCGCCTGTCCTTGAAAAACTTCCATGCTATTCGCCGTCCCCCGCAGGGGCGTCGGTCGTCGGGGTTGGCGCCGGATCTGGGGACTTCGCCGGCGGCGGGCCGGAGGACGTAGGCGGCGGGGGCGTGACTGGCATCGGCGGCAGCGTTCCCGTATCACTTGTGTCTTCGGGCGCGGTCAGGTCCTCGGCCTTCTTCGTTTTGAAGACGCCATGCGTCGGCGCCGGAATGGTCACCGATTCATCGTTTTCCTGAACGCCGATAATGACCTTGGAGGCCTTGATGACATTACCGTTTGTGTCTTTGGCGCGGACATTACCGACCAGGGTAATCTGCTTTGCAATGCCGTCATAACGTCCGGAGTCGGCCGTCAGCACTCGGTTTTTCTGATTGACCGTCAGCGGTCCGGGAACCGTGCCGATCTTCTTGCGGTAGTCATAAGTCATCATCTCGCACGTCATCGTCGCGGCGTCCTTGAACCGGCTGCGCAGCGAGGCTTTCGGCGCGCCCGCGTCTTTGTCGCTGGGCTTGACGACGAGGACGACATTGTCCCGCATCGTGGCGAGATGGCGCGTGAAGTCAATAAATCCGTTTTTGCCATTCAGATCGCTTTGCGGGTCATAGACATGGACTGGCGCCAGTGACTTGGCGTTCAAGGCGCGCTGTTCGTTGTCCAGATTGACGATGGCCGAATCCGTCTTGAGATACGTATCGTCTTGATTGAGAGTGACACCCTGGCTCATCTCCACCGTCTTCGGGGCGTTGAGCCATCGGGAAAAGCCAGCGTCATACGTCACGAAATCGCTGCTTGCGGCGGTTTCCGAAGAAGGCTTTTGTGCGGCGCGCGTCCGCCATGGGCTCGCCGCGAGGAGTGATGCGCCAATGACTGCGGCGCCGGCCGCCGCCCATACCGCGCCATTTTGTCTGCTGGACATAGAACTAGTTTACCAATCGCCCGATCTTGAAAGTTCCGTGAAGACGCCGGAGGGTAAGGTTTTGCGTCTGTGTGTCAAAATTGATCTCGGATCCGCTGGCGGCGCCCACGCCTCCGGGGAAGATCGCCGTCACCTGTCCGGGCGCCTGCACCAGATGCTTCTGGCCGTTCCAGATCAGGCTGTCCGTACGAAACGTTGGTCCGCCTGCCTTTAAGACGCGCGCCTCAATGCCGCCATTCAATTGAAGTGACGAAAACGCCGCCTCCGCGCCAAAGCCGCCAGGGGCTTGATACGTCGCCGTGCGCGCGCTCATTTGGAGGATCGGGCGCTCGTTGTCGTCGTAAAAGAAACCGTCGTGAATGCCGTCAGCCGTGACCGTATAACGGTCACGGCTGACGAAGATCGCCTTCGCTTTCACCCGCCATTTCACTTTGCCTTCGTCGCGTCCCGTCACGATCGCGTTGGAGATCTGAAGCTGCATTTCGCCCATCGGATTTCTCCGTGGGTTCATCAAGTCCGCGAACGGCTGATATCGCCCCAGCGTCTTATAGCTCCAGATCGTCACGCCAGCGACTACGATGGCCAGCAATAAAAGAAGCGTCTGCGTGTTGCGCAGCTTGATCATGGTTTAACGATCTAATTCACGACTGGCGGCGGCGGCGGCGGGCCGCTGGAAAAATCAAACGTATGGACGCCGATATTCTTTACGGTTCCTGAGTATGCAGCTGGATTTACCGTGATTGTTCCATCCACGAATCCACTGGTTTCTTTAACTTGCAGCTGGAAGGTCGTGGTCAATGAAATGTTCGGAATGGTGAAGACACCACTGTTATTCGTAGTCGACGTGAATGCCGGGGCTCCGACAATTGTGACAATTCGGCTCCCAGCAGGAAATCCTGTGGCAATGTCGTGGAGCGAACCCGTCACTGTATACGGAGTGCTGACGGTTCCGGTAGTCGAACCGGTCGTCGTGGAGCCAGTCGTAGTTGATCCTGTGGTTGTCGATCCAGTGGTCGTGCTGCCTGTAGTGGTTGATCCCGTGGTGGTGTTTCCGCCGCCGTTATCACCGCCGCCCCCACCACCGCCGCCGCAGCCGGCGAGTGTCGCGAGCGCAGCGGCGAGCGCCGCTACGAGCGTCAAAATCATGCCCGATCGTCGTGCAAATAAAAACATATGTCGTTCTCCAAGACGCTCAATGCGCGTCGCTGTGTTTTCTCTTCTCAAACACGGCGAACGCGGAAACACCGAGGCTTTCCCGCGATCTCCGCTTATTTTACCCGATGACGGCTCTGGCGCTGTCTTTCGGGCCATCGCTATATTGCGCGCATTAGCCAGGCGCGCAGCGCTTCGCGGCTGGTCGCCATCTGCGCTTCTACTTCCGTATGAGAGAGCGTGCGTCCCGCCACCAAGCCTGTTCCGTAGTTCGTGATAATTCCCACGCCCGCGTAAGGAATGCCCGCTTCCCGGGCGAGAATGGCTTCGGGAGCGCTCGTCATTCCCACAACATCGCCGCCCCAGCCCGCCATCATCTTGATTTCCGCCGGCGTTTCATAGCGCGGACCGGAAACGCAGACGTAGGTTCCTTTGGAATGGACCGTGGCGCCGACGCCTGCAGCAGTGGTCAGCAGGCGGCGGCGAAGATCCTGAGAGTAAGGCTCGCCCATGTCCGTGTGACGGACCTGTCCGGGCGCGCTGAAAAACGTCATGACCTCACCCTTGGTCATATCGATGAAATCGTCGAAGATGACAAAGTGTCCGGGAGCGAGCGTAAGTCTCAGCGAGCCGACCGCCGCCGTGGCGTAGATCGCGGTGACGCGCAGCGAGGCGAGGGCCGCGATGTTCGCGCGGTGATTGATCCGGTGCGGGGGCAGCGTGTGACCGGCGCCGTGCCGGGCCAGAAAAAAGAACTCCTCGCCGGCGCTCGTGGCGGCGCGAAGGATGCTGGCGGCGCCGAACGGCGTTTCGATCGATTCCGGCTCGCCGTTTGCGAACGCGGAGCCGAAACCGCTGCCGCCAATGACGGCGTAGGGCATAATTGACAAACCTTTCCGATTGCGGATACACTATCCGCCAAACTCATGGCAGATGTCTCCAATCATTTTACACGAAATCCACGGCGGCGGCAAGCCGGAGTTTGCTCCGCCGTTCTGCTGCTTTTCTCTTTGATCTTCTTTCGCGAGCAGCTCTTCACCGGCAAGTCGCTTTATTGGGGCGACATCGGCCTTTATTTTGTTCCCATGCTCGATCATCTGCATCGCAGTGTGGCCGATGGACGGGTTCCTCTCTGGAATCCATGGATCCTCTGCGGCGCACCCTATGTCGGCAACCCGCAGACATGGCCGCTGTATCCGGGATCACTTTTATTCGCGATCATGGACACGCACCGGGCGCTGGGATGGGATATCGCGCTGCACGCATGGCTTGCGGGCGTGGGCATGTACCTGCTGGCGCGGCGCACGATGCGCGTGGGCTGGGCGCCGGCGATGCTCGCGGCGATGACCTTTATGTTTGGGGGCCACTTTGTTTCTAAAGAGCAATTCCCCAATATGCTCCAGGCGGAAACATATGTCCCCTGGATGCTGTACTTCACCGATCGTGTTCTGACAGCCCTGCGGCGACGGGACGCCCTCGCCATGGGCGCCGTCTTTGGGCTGCAGCTCCTTGCCGCACATGCGCAGATTGCGCTGCTGACGATCTATCTCGTTCTCATGTACTGCGCGTATCGTATCCCCAGCCTGCGGCCGTGGACGCGCCCGCGCGTGCTGCGTTTGGCGTGCCTCGCCGTGCTGATCGTCGCGATTGCGGTCTGCCTGGATGCTGGGCAACTGCTGCCGACTGTCGAACTTTACCAGAACGCATGGCGTCAAACGCTGACCTTTAAGAATGTGAATCGATTCTATCTTCCATTCAGCCAGCTGGGAAACTTCGTCGCCCCCAACTTGCATGGCCACCCAATGGACGGCAATTTTACGGCGGTCGGCAACTTCTGGGAGACGTGCGCTTATGTGGGGGTGCTTCCGTTGCTTGCAGCGCTCGGCGCCGCCGCGCTGGCGTGGAGGCGCCGAGCCATAAAGCCATCCCGGTTCTGGACCGTGATCTTCGTCCTTGGCGTGTGGATGGCGACCGGTAGGGATGGGCATCTATACCATCTCGCTTACAAAGCGCTGCCGGGCTTCAAAAGCTTTCACGATCCCGCGCGCTGCCTGCTATGGGCGTCAATGGCGCTGTCTTTGCTGTCTGCGGTCGGGCTGGAAATTGCAACGGGATTTGTGAGAAAGAAGCGATGGGGCGGGGTGAAAACGCCGGTGTGGGCGGCGCTTGCTGTGCTTGCGGTTGTCTTTGTGGATCTGGCGCGTTTTGGAGGCGGGATTTATCCCGTCGCCGCTCCAAGCGCCATGGCGGCGACGGGAGTGGTGTCGATGGATATCCGTCTGGACCCGGCTATACAGGCGCGCCAGGCGCGGATCATGGCTCCGGACGGCGGGCGTGTTTGGCAGCGTTTCACTTCCGTGAAATCTTACCGGCAAGATCTTCCAGAGTACGGCGGACTTTGGCGGGAGACACTGAGCCCAAACCTCGCGATGGAGCTTGGCGTCGCCGACGCCGCCGGCTACGAGCCTGAGACACGTCGGGACACGGAGATGGTCGCCGGCAGGACCGTGGCCGCCCTGAAGCCGGGCGCCGGCCCCAGGGAGCATGCGCACGCCGCCACCTATGCCGGAGCGATGGGCGTGCGTTATATCATCACGGACCGGGAACATCCGCCGGACGGCGCAATCCCCGGGCTCCGAACGCTGGCGATGGTTTTGACGCCGCCGTTTGCGAGCCATCCGGAGGAGGGTGAGGGGTACGAACATCTTTCGATCAATACTCGCTGGCTTCCCCGGTGCCGTCTCGCCGGGGGGATCGTTTCCGCGTCGTCCCGCGATGCGATACTGATGACCATGCAGGGACTGAACGGCCGCGCCGGCTTCATCGACTTGCACCAGGATACTGTTATTGTCGGCCCTGTGCCGCCGAATTACTCACGCCCCGCCGTGACGCCGGTTCCAGGATTGCATGACATCGATCCCGAGCATGTGTCGGTTTCGGTGACGACGGACGGTCCCGCCGTGCTTGTGCTTGCGGATACCCTGCACCAGGGCTGGACGGCGACCCTGGATGGTCGCCCGGTTCCCATTCGATCTGCGGACGGCTTTTTGCGGGCTGTGCTTCTGCCGTCCGCCGGTGAACATCATGTGCAGTTTGCGTATCAGCCGGCGTCGTTTCAGACGGGATTATATCTCAGTCTGCTCGCGGTATCGTTTTTGACGGCCAGCATGGTATATATTGTCCGTACGCGCGCGATTTTTCCGGCAAAGGCGGCAGGAAAAGCCGTGATGGATTGCGAATAGGTATTTTCATTTGGTCTCCTGCGTCATCATGGATGGGGGTGGGCGATGGCCGATCTGCAAATCGATGTCCGTGACGAAAACGGTGTCGCAACGATTCTCCTGCGGGGTGAGCTGGACGCTTACGACGCGCCGCGCCTTCGCGCGATTATGGATCCACTGATCAAGGTCGCGCAGCCCGCGATCCTGGTCGATCTGACGGCATTGGAGTATCTTGACAGCGCGGGCCTCGGCGTTCTGGTGGCCGCGCTCAAACAGGTCACTGACCGCGACGGGCAATTCGGCGTGATTTCCCCCTCGCCGATCGTGGCGCGCGTTCTCCAGGTGACCGGGCTCTGCAAGCTCTTCACGGTTTTCGACGATACGGCGCAGGCGCAGGCGCGCTTCGGCCTTGCCGCGTGAAACTGTGAATGCGCACAATATTCTTCACCACGCAATGACGCGCGGGAAGGCCTATGCCGCCTTTCCGCGCGTTATGGCGTGTGAGCGCTTTTCGGTCAAAATATCGAACCACGAGAATATCAAATCAATGAGGAGAAACGGCGAAACAATGCGAATAACTGGCAGCGTCAATCGTACGCTAACACTGGGTCTGGTCTGCGCCTCCATGGCGATCGTAAGCGGGTGCGCTAACGACAAGCCGAAGGCGGGCTCCGACGGCGCGAGCGGCGTGTCCAACGGCACGGCGACAAAATCGCCCATCGTCGTAGGCGAGTTCGGCTCGCTCTCCGGAAGCGAATCCACCTTCGGAACTTCGACTGACAACGGCCTCAAGCTGGCGTGCAATGAGATCAACGCCAAGGGCGGCATCGACGGACATCCTCTGAACGTTCATGTTCTCGACGATGAAGGCAAGCCGGACAGCGCATTGACCGTCGTGCAGAAGCTGATCAATCAGGACAAGCCGATCGCCATTATCGGCGAAGTCGCCTCCAAGCTTTCGATCCAGGCCGCGCCCGCCTGCAATTCCAATAAAGTCCCGATGATTTCGCCGTCCTCCACGAATCCGAAAGTCACCCAGATCGGACCGTACATCTTCCGCGTTTGCTTTATCGACCCATTCCAGGGCACGGCCGCCGCGAAGTTCGCGGTCGGTACGCTGAAGGCTAAGCGCGCGGCGATCATGACGGATCAGCAGAACGACTACAGCACAGGCCTGACGAAGTTCTTCACCGCAAGCTTCACCCAACAGGGCGGAACGATCGTCGCCAATCCCTCTTACACTAAGGACGACTTAGACTTCCATTCGCAGCTGGCGAACATCAAGGCCTTGAACCCGGACGTAATCTACGTTCCTGGTTACTACGGCCAGATCGGGCCGATCGCCAAGCAGGCGCGTCAGCTCGGAATCACCGCGCCGCTCCTTGGCGGTGACGGATGGGATTCGCCGAAGCTGGTGGAAGGCGCCGGCGGCCCCGGCAAAGCGTTGGAAGGCTGCTATTTCACCAACCATAGCTCCATGGAGAATCCCGATCCCGCGATCCAAAACTTCGTGAAGGCGTTCAAGACGGCGAACAACAACGCGCAGCCGGATGCGCTGGCGGCGCTGGGGTACGACGCGGGGATGGTGCTCGCGGACGCAATCAAGCGCACAGGCGCCCCCGCCGATGGCGACTATTCCGCCGAGGCGTACCGCGTCAAGCTTCGCGACTCCATCGCGGCGACCAAGGACTTCCCGGGCGCGACCGGCGCGATCACGATCGGCCCGGATCGCAACGCGGTCAAGCCAGCCGTCGTCCTGCAAGTCAAGGGCGCGGACTTCAAGTATGTCACGACCGTTAACCCGTAACAGCGAATCTCTATGCACCAATTCACTGAGCAGCTTCTTTTCGGCATTCAGCTGGGAAGCATTTACGCGCTGATCGCCCTCGGCTACACCATGGTGTATGGGGTGCTGAAGCTGATCAACTTCGCCCATGGCGATGTTTACATGGTGGGCGCCTACGGCGGCCTCGGCGCCGCGTTCCTGGTGGGAACGTGGCTGCCGAGCCACCATATTTACACGGCGGGATTGCCGTCGCCAGTCG
>NZ_JBDSQY010000248.1:0-55613 GCF_039929585.1 Capsulimonas sp. | reverse complement strand
CACGTTTCTGAACCCGCGAAGGCGGGTGACTGTACTTGCAGGCGCGAATTCATTCGCCGGCCATTCTTAATCTCGCCGACGTTTTTGGGCCGGGCTATCGCGCGTCGTGCGTATCCTTCTACGGATTCACCACCGCGCCGAACTTTCGCACGCGCATCTGATAATCTTCGATCGCCTGCACCAAATGCTCGGCGCTAAAGTCTGGCCAGAGGGTGGGGGTGACCCACATCTCAGAGTACGCGATCTCCCAGAGCAGGAAGTTGGACACACGCAGCTCACCGGCAGTTCGAATCAGCAGATCGGGATCTGGCATTTCGGGCGCGTAGAGATGAGCGGAGACATCTTCTTCGCTGATCTTCGCCGGATCGATCTCGCCGCGCACGGCCGCTTCGGCCAGCTTTCGGACGGCGTCTACGATCTCGGCGCGGCCGCCGTAATTCAGCGCGAGGTTCAGCACGAGGCCGGGATTATTTTCGGTCAGGGCTTCGGCGCGCTCGATCTCTTTGCGCAGCGAGGGCGTGAGCTCCGCGCGGCGTCCGAGGAAGCGCATGCGGATGCCGTTTTCGTGCAGCTCCAGCAGCTCCGTGCGTGTGGCGTGCTCGATCAAGGTCATGAGGCCGTCGGTCTCATGCTTGGGGCGTCGCCAGTTCTCGTTGGAAAAAACGTAAAGGGTGAGATATTTCACGCCGAGGTCGGAGGCGGCGCGGACGATCTTCTTGGTCGTCTTGTAGCCTTCCCGGTGCCCGAGCAGGCGGGAGGGAAGATGGTGCTTGCGCGCCCAGCGCCCGTTGCCGTCCATAATGACGGCAACGTGCTCGGGCATGCGTGCGGGGTCCAGCCGCTCCCGGAGACGCTGGGTCTCGCGGGATTCGGCTGTGACGGGCTTGGAATGATCGGCGATGGAGCCGTTCTGCGTGTTCTGCGATCCCATAGATCTCAGACTTCCAGCAGTTCGGCTTCTTTGAGCTTGGCGATATGATCGACTTCGGCGACGTATTTGTCGGTCAGTTTTTGCACCTGATCCTGGAAACGCTTCGCCTCGTCCTCAGACGCCTCGTTCTTCTTTACCATTGCCTTGGACTGGTCGTTGACGTCGCGCCGGATGTTCCGGATCGAGACACGTCCTTCCTCGGTCTTCTTGTTGAGGACCTTGACGAACTCCTTGCGGCGCTCTTCCGTCAGCGGCGGAATGGAGAGGCGCAGGCTGGAGCCGTCATTGACGGGGTTGATGTTGATGTCGGAACTCTTGATCGCCTTTTCGATGGCGGCGACGGCGCCGCGGTCGTAGGGCGTGATCACCAGCTGGCGCGATTCCGGAACGCTGATCGTCGCGAGCTGGTTGAGCGGCGTGGGAGAGCCGTAATAATCGGCCAAAATACCGTCGAGAAGAGTCGGGTTTGCACGCCCGGTTCGGATGGTGGAGAAGTCGCTTTGCGTCGACTCCACCGTCTTTTTCATCTTCTGCTCGGCTTCCTTAGCTAAGTCAGCGAGGCTCATTGGGAATATACTCCTGCGGAAATGTGGGTGCGTATCAAAGTGGTTGCCCGGAGACTAATACTTTACTACGCATCCCGCGTCACAATGGTTCCAATCGGTTCGCCGGCGCCGACACGCTGAATGTTGCCCGGCACGTTGATATCGAATACGACGATCGGCATGTTGTTTTCCATGCAGAATGTGAGCGCGGTCAGGTCCATGACCTTAAGGCGACGGTCGATTGCTTCGGTGTAGGTAATCCGGTCGAACTTCACGGCGTCGGTGTGCTGGCGCGGGTCTTTGTCGTAGACGCCGTCGGTGCCGTTCTTCGCCATCAGCATGGCGTTCGCGCGGACTTCGCTGGCGCGCAGGGCGCTGGCGGTGTCCGTGGTGAAGTACGGGTTGCCGGTGCCGCCGGCCAGGATCACGACTCGGCCCTTTTCCAGATGGCGCAGCGCGCGTCGCCGGATATAGGGCTCCGCAACAGCCTGGATCGGGAGGGCTGTCTGCACGCGGGTGTCCACGCCTTGCTGCTCCAGGGAATCCTGAAGGGCGAGGGCATTCACCACCGTGCCGAGCGTCCCGATGTAATCGGCCGTCACGCGCTCCATGCCCGCCTTTTCGGCGAGCGTGCCGCGCATGACATTGCCGCCGCCGACTACAATGGCGATCTCGGTGCCGGCCTTATGCAGGGCGGCCACTTCACTCGCGATCGTGGCGACGGCGGTGTAGTCGATCACGCCGTGCGAACCGTCTCCGGCGAAAGCTTCGCCGGAGAGTTTCAAGAGAACCCGGGGAAAACGCTCACCGGGTTGATGGTTCGACGTAGACATAGGTTACGCGCTCGCCTCGCCGATTTCGTAGCGGACGAAGCGCTTGATCTCGGTCTTACCCTTGATCAGCTGCGCGATCGTCTGCTTCTGCTCACGAATATAAGCCTGCTCCAGCAGAACAGTCTCTTTGAAGAAGTTGCTCAGGCCGCCTTCGATGATCTTTTCCAGGATCTCCGCCGGCTTGTTCGCATTCTTCGGTTCCGCCATCGTGCGAGTGCGAACTATTTCGCGCTCTGCGTCTACCTTGGCGGCAGGAATCTCAGCCGTGGTCAAGAACTGCGGGTTCGTGAACGAGATGTGCATCGCGATTTCGCGGGCGAGCGCCTGGATCTCAGGACCCTGGCCGGTTAGCTCAATCAGAACGCCAATCTTGCCGCCCATATGGATGTAGGCGTCTACAGTGCCTTCCGTGCTCTCATAGACTGAGAAGCGTTTGAAGATGATGTTCTCGCGCAGTTTGGCGAACGTCTCTTGAAGCTGCGCGCGGACCGGGGCGCCGGTTCCGGAGTGGATAGCGTCCAGAAGCTCGTCCACAGTTCCAATGGTTGCGTGTTCGCTAGCGTGCGCCGCGAGGGTCTTCGCAAGGCCACCGAACATCTCGTTGCGGGCAACAAAGTCCGTTTCTGAATTCAGCTCAATGATCGTGCCCAGGGTTGCCGTTTCGTTTAGGAACGCTTCCACGACGCCTTCCGCGCTAACACGATCTGGCTTGACTTGCATCTTGCCGTTCTTCTCGCGCAGCCAAAGAATAGCGGCTTCCATGTCGCCGTTTGCTTCGACGAGGGCTTCTTTCGCCTTCATCATGGGAGTGTCGGTCTTTTCGCGAAGTTCTTTTACCATCGCCGCAGTGATTTCGGCCATCTTCAAATCCTCTTCGATATCAAATTTTTTGCTTTCAGCGCGGTCGCTGAAAAGCTATGGTTAACAAACAATAGGCGGACGGAGCCGAAGACTCCGTCCGCCTCAGTGTTTTGGACTAGGCGGACGGGGCAGCGGCCTCGCCCTCGGCGATCGCGGTCGCCGTGGGAACGACAGCGTCAGCGTCGCCCGTGACTTCGATGCCAGGAGCGTCGGTTCCAGCGACCTTGCGCTCAAGCTCTTCCCACTGTGCGGCGACAGCGGCGGCATCGACTTCGTCGCCAGACTTGCCGGCTTCGCCTTCGACATCCGTGGCGCTGGCTTCCTGCCACTCGCCCTGCTTGATCTCGATGATCGCATCGGCGATCTTGTTGGAGATCAGCTTGATGGCGCGGATCGCGTCATCGTTGCCGGGAATGACATAATCGACTTCGTCGGGATCGCAGTTGGTGTCGACGATCGCGATGATCGGGATGCCCAGCTTGCGGGCTTCCTGAACGGCGATGCGCTCCTTCTTGAGGTCCACGATAAAGATCGCATCGGGCAGTCCGGGCATATCCTTGATGCCGCCCAGATACCGCTCCAGCCGATCGCGCTCTTCGCGGCGCTCGAAGGCTTCCTTCTTCGGCAGCGAATCCAGCGTGCCGTCGGCTTCCAGACGCTCCAGCTCACGAAGGCGAGCGATGCGCGTCAGGATGGTGCGGTAGTTGGTGAGCATGCCGCCCAGCCAGCGGGAGTTGACGTAGTAGGAGCGGGAGCGTCGCGCGGCTTCGGCGACGGCTTCCTGAGCCTGCTTCTTGGTGCCGACAAACAGCAGCTTGCCGTTGTTGGTCGCGAGTTCCTGAACGAACGCATAGGCGTCATCGAACAGCTTCAGGGTCTGGTGCAGGTCGATGATATAGATGCCGTTGCGTCCGCCGTAAATGTACCGCTTCATCTTCGGGTTCCAGCGTCGTGTCTGGTGACCGAAGTGGACGCCTGCTTCAAGCAGGTCCTTCATTTGCAAAACTGACAATATCGTACTCCCTCGTTGGTTACTTCCCCGCCGTTCATCCGGTAGGCGCGTTCTGCAAAGCAGTCACGCGCGCCTCCGTCCCGGCGAGTGTGGATTGAAATTTTCCGCCCGGTGATTATAGCATAAAAGGGAAGAAAGGCGCAAGTCGCGTTTGCTAGTCTGAAATGAAGAGTTTCCGTTGCTGTTGTAAAGGCTTATATAAATATGAAAACTAAAGAATCCAGTTATGATATCTGCAACATTTTGATCGTAACTTGGTCTATTGACATTGAGCACTGTAGCCTAGAGTTATCCAAATTATGGCGCGGTGACAATCAACGGAGAAAATGATGAAGATCACAAAGTTACAATGCACAGCCCTTGCTGTCGCCACCCTGGGGTTTGCACCAATTACCGCCGCGTACGCCGAACAAGCATTCACATTCACCGGTCTTATTGATACGGCGAATGGATTTTCCAACGTAAAAGTCGGGGATACATTTACCGCAGTCTTTACACTCAGCGATCATGCTTTTAATTACTTACAAGATCCGTATCACGCTTCATATGTTTCGCTACCCTGGTATCGGCCTGGCGATGTCACTGCAGTCGAGACGTTTGGCGGTTACACCGTCATTCAGGACTTTTCGGACCCCTTTGCATATAACATTCTCAATGGTGAGCAAACAGATCCTTCCGTCTTCGGCATTGACAGCATTGGCGCTGGGACACAAGGAACATCGGGCGATGGAATTACGGAAGGATATAGCAACCTCGATGTTTTTACTTCCGACCCATCGACTCTCGGCGCCCTGTCGTCCATTTATCCCGTGATCAGCGGGCCCGGACTCAACGACATCTCCTACTGGCAATCGACGTACTTTGGATTCAGCGGACAAAATGCCGATGGCTCCAGCGGATCTATTTCGGGCCATCTCACGGATATTCACACAGTAACCAGCACACCGGAGCCTGCGCCGATGGCGGTATTGTGGCTTGGGGGAATAGGGCTGTGCGCTTTAGTGCTACGTGCGCGTAAACGTCAATCCGCGACGGTATAGGGCAATAATCCAAAGGCGACGTGCGGAGAGCACGTCGCCTTTGGTTTTTATCTTTACCCCGAAACCGCCGGCGGCTTCGCGAGAGTCGCGCATTCGGCGAGAGATTGGTGAACGAAGGCGATCACCATACTGTCTTTACCAACTCCAGAAGCGCCGCGCTTGATAGAGCTGTGGCGCACGTCGCCCGCCGCAGAGACGCTGGCTTTCAGGAGGAAAGACGCAAGGTGGGGTGATTAAGAAGAAGCGGGGCAATGAATTACCCGGCAAGAACCCCGCAATGACTCTCAGCCCCGTATTTCAATGAGGGGCGCTTGTTGCCCCAAGACTACCGCCGAAACAGCGCCATGATCAGATACCAGAGGGCCATGTACCAGACGTTGCGCCCTCGGCCTTGCAGGCCGCCTTCGACGGTCTGGCCGACGCTGTGCAGTACCCCTGTCACACGAATCGGGACTTTGTGGCGCGAGCAGGCTTTGCAGCGGGCGCCGGCGGTTCCCTGGACCATGCAGCGGGGGCAGATGGGGGTGGCGCAGCGACTGCAGCGCAGGCGGGTGATGGTCTTTTTGTGCTTGGTGCAGTAGAAGGCGCCGGGGTCGCTCTCCACCAGAACATCCGGTGGGGGAGCTTTCATTTCTTTGCCGCAGACGCCGCAAAACTTGTGGGAGTCCGGGTTTTTTGCTTTGCATTCGTGGCAGATCATGGGAGTTATCCTCAGAACTCTATCGAGATTCGCGCTATCTTTTGATAAAGAATTGTACCTCTTAGGGTAGGAATTCCTTTCGAAAATCAGATTCTAGCTGGCGAGCGACATTTGTTCCCGAAAGCGCACAGAGGGGAAGGCCGCCGCCGGGGTGCGTACCGCCGCCGACAAAGTATAGCCCTCGGACATCGGGACAGACGTTCGGAGGGCGCAGAAAGGCGTTGCGCCAGCCATTGGAGCTGAGGCCGTAGACCGCGCCGCGCCGGGCATTGTATCGGCTTTGCAAGTCCAATGGGGTCCACATCTGCTCGACCATGATCCGGTCTCGCAATCCTGTGAGGCCCATCGCCTCCAATTTGCTCAGAACGATCTCTCGGTATTGGGAGGCTTGCATGCTCCAGTCAAACTCGGGACCGAGGGCGGGTGGATTCGTCATCACAAAAAGATTGGAGCAGCCGGGCGGCGCTTTCGTTGGATCAGTGATGCTCTGGCAGGCGACGCCGATTGTGGGATCGTCGGCGGGGAGATGCTGATCGAAGATGCTTTCGAACTCGCCTTCTAAGTTGTTCGAAAGAAACGAATTGTGGTGCGCGAGCTGCGGGTATTCGCCCCGGACGCCAAGCAGCAGGAGAAACGCCGAGGTGCTTGGCTCAATGGCGTCGATCTTACGGTCGGGATAGTGCGGACGTAGCTCGGGCTTGAGCAGATCTTTGTAGGCGGCGAGTGTGTCTTCATTACAAATCACGGCGTCGGCGTATCGTCGCTCGCCGTTGTCCATGACGACGCCTCGCGCCCGGCCATTTTTGACGATGATCTCACGGACGGCGCTGTTCGTCTGGAGGGAAACGCCAACCTCTTCCGCAAGATCGACAAGGGCTTCGGCAAGCTTGTAAAGGCCGCCCTGGACATAATATGTCACTTGCCGCCATTGCACGTCGGCGACGGTGGCGAAAATCCCAGAACTCCGAGCGGGGTGAGAGCCGCTGTAGAGCGCGTACAGCTCGAAGACTTGCCGCAGGCGCGCGTCGGTGAAGTGTTCGCGCACGACATCGCGCAGCGTGCGCCAGGGTTTGAGTGCTAAGAACTCACGGAGTTGTCCCCATTGCTCGCGTGTCGGAACGCCATGGACACTGGCGCCGAAGTCATTGCGCAGGAAGGGATCGGTGGTGGCGTCGGACACGCGATGCGCGTAGTCGAGGAATTGGACGAAGCCGTATTCTTCGCCAGGCGCGAACTTAGCGATGGCCCGAATTGCGGCGTCTCGGTCTGCGGGAGCGTCCAGAGTCGCGCCGTCTGGGAAATGGTAGCGACAGATGGTATCAAGAGGGGTAAGATCGACGGCATTCGCCAGTTTGCGGCCGGCGGCAGCGAAGATTTCGTCGATCGCCCAGAGCATTGTCAGGACGTGAGGGCCGGTGTCAAACTGAAATCCATCGGAAGTCCATGTGTTCAGTTTGCCGCCAATTCGCTCGTTTTTTTCCAGCAGCTTGACACTCGCGCCGCGCGCCGCGAGCTGAATTCCTGAGGAGAGACCACCCATTCCCGCTCCGATCACGATGACTTCCATCTCATCATTTTACCTCTTCAGGAGACGCCCTGAAAATTCTTCGGGAATTTATGCTTTGAGAAGGAAAATTAGTATTGCATGACCAATTTAAGTCCCATCGCCACGAATTCACACCACAATCTTCAATCGGTGTCCCTAACTGGAAAAGCAATCACATGACTGATTATAAATTATCGCGACGAGAACTCATGGGTCTCGCCGCAGGTATTGTCGCCGGAGGAATCGCTGGAGGCGCTATGGAGGGCGCTGCGGCAGCGCCCGTCAAACCGGGTAAGCCGTCTCGAGCGAGCGCCGCCACGATTCAGGACCCACGGTGCGAATATCTGACCGATCCTTTGGGCATTGACGAACGCACGCCGCGTCTAAGCTGGAACGTCCAATCCAGCGCCCGAGGATGGCGGCAGAGCGCTTATGAGATTGCGGTCGCGAGCACGCCCGAGCATTTGTCCTCGGGGCATGTGGATCTGTGGGAGAGCGGCAAAGTTTCTTCATCCGCGACCAATCATATTGAGTATCAAGGCAAGCCGTTGATGTCCCGGCAGCAATGCTTCTGGCGGGTGCGCAGCTTTGACGCTGCTGGCGGCGCGACCCCCTGGAGCAAGCCCGCGCACTGGGAAATGGGACTGCTGGAAGAGAAAGACTGGAAGTCGAGCGCCTGGATCGGGCGTCAGGCGGATCGCCCCAAGTCGGGCGGCGCGACGCTGCAAGGCGTCTCGTGGATCTGGTTTGCCGAGCCGGGCGTCGATCCCACCGCGCACGCTCCGAACGGCTCGCGCTGGTTCCGCCGCGCATTTAATATCCCGGCCGGGCGCAAGTGCGTTTCCGCGCGTCTGCTCTTCACCGTTGATGATGCGTATGATGTGCGTCTGAACGGAAAGCATGTGGTGAAAGGCGGCGGCGAGGACGATTGGCGCACGACGAAATCCCAGGATGTGACCTCCCATATTGTCGCCGGTCCGAATGTGCTGGCGATTGTCGGTGAGAATGTGAAGGACGGCGCCGGCCTCGCGTGCCGCCTTGTGGTGATGCTGGATCAGGGCGATCCCGTCATTGTCGATTCCGGCGCGGGCTGGAAGGCGTTCAATCACGAAGTCGCCGGTTGGGATACCGTCGCCTTCAACGACGGCGCCTGGCCGGACGCCCAGGTGGTCGCCGCGATGGGCGCCAGTCCCTGGGGCGTCCCCGCGCCGCCCGCTGAACCGACGGCGTCCTCCGATCCCGCGCCTTATCTGCGCCGTGAGTTTACGTCCAAAGATCCCGTCAAGCGCGCCCGGCTTTACGCCTGCGGTCTCGGCTATGCCGATATCTACTTGAACGGGAAGCGCCTGGGCGGCGCGTCCGAGCGCGACACGGCGTATACAGCGTTCGACAAGCGCGTGCTCTACACGACCTACGATGTGACGGCGCTGGTGGCTCTGGGCGACAATGCGCTGGGCGCGGTGCTCGGCAAGGGATGGTACGATGTCCACGATCTGGCGACCTGGGGCTTCGAGCATGCGTCGTGGCGCGGCCCGCAGCGGCTGCGTCTCGTGCTGGAAGTAGACTATGTGAACGGCTCGCACAAGACCATTGTCAGTGACGGCTCCTGGAAGAGTTCGACCGGGCCGATCGTGCGCGACGGCATCTATAGCGGCGAGATTTACGATGCGCGGCTGGACATGCCCGGCTGGAACCGCCCAGGCTTCGCGGCGGGGGCGGCATGGGCGCCGGCCATGCTGATGGAGGCGACCGCTGGCAAGCTGGCGGCTCGCCGCTGCCCGCCGGTCGCCGTCACGCAGGACCTGGCGGCTGTCGAGATCACCGAGCCGTCCGCCGGTGTTTATGTCGTCGATTTCGGTCAGAACTTCTCCGGGCACGTCCGGCTGCATATCGCCAATGCGCCCGCCGGAACGTCAATCACGATGCGCTACGGCGAATTGGTCCACAAAGACGGTTCGCTGGATACGTCGAACATCGACTATTACATGAACAAGACCACGCCGAAGCAGCTCTTCCAAACGGATACTTACATCTGCAAGGGCGGCGCGGACGAAGTCTGGGAGCAGCGCTTCTCCTACAGCGGCTTCCGGTACGCGGAGGTGACGGGGTTCCCCGGCAAGCCTGAGAAGCAAAACTTCACGGGACGGTTCGCCCATACGGCAGTCGCGAGCGCCGGCGAGTTCTCATGCTCCGATGAGATGCTGAACAAGATCCAGAGCGCCACACGCTGGTCCTATCTCAGCAACGCCCAAAGCATCCCCACCGACTGCCCGCAGCGCGAGAAGAACGGCTGGACCGGCGACGCCCACCTCGCCGCGGAAGCTGGCCTCATGAACTTCCAATCGGCGTCGTTCTACACCAAGTGGCTTGACGATGTCGCGGACAATCAAGTTGCGAACGGTCAGGTCGGCAATATCATTCCGTCGGGCGGGTGGGGAAGCGGCGGCTGTCATCCCGCCTGGGACAGCGCTTATCCTATCATCGCCTGGGATCTCTATCGATATGGCGGCGACAAGCGTATTTTGTCGCGCCATTACGATCACATTGCACGCTATGTCGACTACCTCGCGGGCCGTCTCGAAAGCGACGTCATCCCATTCGGCAGTCTGGGCGACTGGCTGCCCTGGAAAACGCAGACCCCCAGCGAACTCAGCTCGACCGTATATATGTATCACGATTCGTGTATTCTGAGGGACGCCGCTGTGGTGCTCGGTCGGGACGCCGACGCGCAGAAGTACGGCGCGCTGGCCGATCGAGTCAAGGCCGGCTTCAACGCGAAATGGTATCACGCGGACAAAAAGATGTACGCGAGCGGCGAGCAGACCGCGCAGGCCATGCCGCTGTTCTTCGGCCTGACCGCTCCCGACAATCGGGACGATGTCTTCGCCGCTCTGGTAGCCGACATCGAACGGCAGGGCCATGTCGACTGTGGCATCTTAGGAGCCAAATACATCCTACGCGTTCTGAATGACGGCGGGCGCGCCGACTTAGTCCATCACGTCGTCGCCCGCAAGGAGCAGCCCAGCTGGGCCTGGTGGATCACGCAGGGCGCTACGACCTTGTGGGAGCAGTGGACCGAGAGCGACTCGCACAACCACATCATGTTCGGCGATGTCAGCAACTGGTTCTTCCAGGGCCTCGCCGGCATCGGCCTGGACCCAGAATCCCCCGGCTTCGCGCACATCCTCGTCCGTCCGCAAGTCGTCGGTGGCATCACCTGGGCCAAGGGCAGCCACCTCGGGCCGCACGGAAAGATCACCACAAGCTGGACCCACCAGAACGGCAAATTCCATCTCGACGTCACCGTTCCCGCCAACTCCACCGCGACCGTCTGGATCCCAACATCCGACTCCGCCAAGGTCACCGAAGGCGGCTTGTCCGCCGAAAAGTCGAGGGGCGTCACATTGGTGCGCCAGGAGGACGCCGCAGCGGTGTACTCCGTTGGATCTGGGACCTATTCGTTTACGGCGTAGATTTGGACGCGGCGTCAAGCCATACTCAGCCCTTCGTGACAAATCACAGCTCCAGGAGACTTTTGGTTTCCTGGAGCTGTTTTGTGTTTCGCCTGACTAATTAAAAAACAACCGAGCAGGCGGACGTTTCGTTTGGGCGGCTTGAGTGGTATATTAACGCCAGAACTTGCGTTCATGGAAGAACGCGCCAATCACATTGGTTATCGACAAAAGGAGCAGGGAATGAAAACGAAGTTATGGATCGCGGCGGCGGGTTTGCTGGCGACGGCGGCGCACGCGGATACGACGACGGTGGTGACGCAGAAGACGACGTCTACTCCCGCAGTGACGGTCACCGTCAATCAGCAGCGTGTGGCGTTCGCAGGAGCAGGCCCGATCATCGCCGAGGGCGGCAGCGTTTTCGTGCCGCTTCGCGGCGTCTTCGAGCAGCTGGGCGGCCAGATCCAGTGGGAGCCGGCCTCGCAAGTCGTCACGGGCGCGCGTCCCGGCCACCAGTTCCGAATTCGCATCGGCTCCGATCAGGCGCTCGTTGACGGCACTCAGCGCACCCTGACCGTTGCGCCCCGCGTCATCGGCAAGACGACCTACGTCCCACTGCGCTTCGCCAGCGAGGCCCTTGGCGCGACCGTCGACTGGCAGCCCAGCACCCATACTGTCTTAATTACTTCCGCGCCGACGGAAGCCGTCGTCAAGAAGACGACAACGACTACCACGACCACGACGATTAAGAAGCACTGAGACTGAGTCCCCCGTTTCGCGCACACCTTCTCCGGCGAGCCGCTTCGCGGGGCTAAGAAGTAGGATGCCCTTGGCCCCGCCGAGGGTTAAGAACAGAGAAACGCAGGCATGTCGATTATTTTTCGACACGCCTGCGTTTTTATGGTCTAACCCGCTGTGGAATCGGGGATATTTTTTTTCTGGCTCTATGGCTTTTCTGTGGGTAAATTGGCCCATAGGTTCCGGCAAATTGCAGCAGCAAATGAATGAAGGTGGGACACGATGAAGTGGTTGTTTCTAGTGATGATCGCCATTGGGGCGGGAGTAGTTTGTCCGCGCGCCGATGCGGAATTTCGAGCTTATCCACGCTCTGTCACCAGCGCCGTCTCTACGGCTGATTTGGTTATTACTGGCGTAATCGTTCATTTTACTCCTGATTCCAAGATTCTTGCTCGAAAGCTCAGCGTGCTGCAAGACGCCGGAACTTACTCGGTTCACATTCATCAAGTCCTGATGGGGAAATCCCCTGCGGACTTGATCGTTCACTTGCCGGAGATGCGGTCGGGATCTTATAACGACCTCCCCTCACCTCCTGGGCCGGGCGACCTCGTACTCCTTGTGCTTCGCCATACGAAGGGCAGCCTTGAGCCGAGCGATAACACCATTCCCATAATTCCTCTGGCTTCAACGGCGACAGCGACGGATGCGCCGGCGGAAACCGCAGCGTCCACACGCGCCATTCGGCTGGTCGCTATGTCCTTGAGCGATCCTAAGTGGCGTAAGGCTGACGCCGCTATTATTCAGATGGATCAAGATGAAATGCTCCCCGCAGCGTTGGCTCCTTATATGAATGATTCGGACCCTAGGGTGCGTGGCGCAATTCTCTATGGCTTGGCGAGCAATCAGCAGGTGAGCGTAATCCCGAGAATCGTTCGTCTTGAGAACGAGCTGCAAAAGAACCAGGAAGCAACGGGAGCAATCATGGGGTTATCGACCTTCACCATACCTGAGGCCATCCCTTACCTCAATGAGGCGTTATTCAGCCCTGTCTATTTCACGCGCGTGCAGGTTATCTTTTCGCTGGATCGCCTCGTGAACCAATCAAGTATTCCATATCTGCTTCTAGCAATGCGTGATCCCGATCCGCAACAAATTATTGAGACGAGCGCTTGGGCGCTGCTGCACCAGTCAATTCCCGCTTTAGGGATCGTGTATCAGGATGGCTCCTATTTTTATAACCATCGAGAGGAAGCTGAAAAACCCGTTTACCAATGGTGGAGTGATGAACTCTCGGGTAAGCATCTCGCAAAGGATGATATTGGTCCGTCTGCCCAACTGCCAAGCACTATCGTCGATCTGAATAAGCTCCTCTTCAGTCCTTACCAATCAACGCGCAAGGCGGTGAGCGCGCAATTGGTAAAATTAGCAGACAAAACGAGCATTCCTTATCTGATCATTGCGCTTCAGGATCCGGATAACATAGTCGCCTTCAATGCAATCACAACATTAGGGCGTCTCATCCCTGGACTGACAATGCCTGGGTTACCTCAAGATTTCGCTGATCGACATAATGACTACGCTCAGCCCGTTTATGATTGGTGGAGAGCCGAACTTTCGGGAAAGCATCTTTAAAGTTGGTCCTGACTCCCTAAACACAAATCGATCGACAGGTTATTGGTTATCGGACATTCAGCAAGGCGATTTTAATTCTCCGCGTCTCTTTATCCAAGTCAGCGCTACGTCGATCGGTTCGAAGGCGCGACGGAGATCATCTCTGTCGCGCCTTTTTCCGTGAACCTAATATATATGTCAGCAAGCTTTCTTTGAGTACACTCCGATAACACAAGTATGACCGGCGAGGTCGTCGGCGCTGCATCCGCAGGAGTGTGCCACTTGAAGATTTCCAAGAACAAATCCGTTCGCGCCGCTGCGACTTTACTGCTGTCCGGAGCTGCGCTAGGCGCGGCGCCGGCGCATGCCGAGCCCTCCCTCAATACCATTGTCTTTGGGACGCCGAACCTCGACGTTCCCGCGCTTGGTGATTATGACGGCGACGGGAAAACCGACGTTGCGGTTTATCGGCCGACGACCGGGCAGTGGTTTCTGCGCTGCTCCAAGGAAGGGGCGCGCGTTGTGACGCTCGGCGCTCCGAACTTGGACAAGCCCGTCCCCGGCGATTATGATGGGGACGGCAAAACGGACCTTGCCGTGTATCGTCCCTCGACGGCGCTGTGGATGATCTCCCTGTCTGGAGGCGGTTCGCGCACGGTCACATTTGGAGCAGCGAATCTCGATCGCCCGATTCCGGCGGACTATGATGGCGACGGCAAGACGGATCTGGCGCTTTACCGTCCTTCCACTGGTCTATGGTCGATTCTGCTGGCCAATGGGGAAACACGTATGGCGACGCTAGGCGCGCCGAACCTCGACATTCCCGTTCCTGGCGATTATGATGGTGATGGTAAGGCGGATATCGCGACCTACCGGCCAACGACCGCGCAATGGTTTGTGAAGAATGCGGACGGAAGCGTACGCGTTGTCCTATTTGGCCATGCTGGCGCCGACCGTCCTGTTCCCGGGGATTATGACGGCGACGGCAAGATCGACTTCGCGGTGTACAGTCCGGGTGAGCGCAAGTGGTACGCCCTTCTTCCCAATGGCGCGCAAATCGTCTCCTTTGGCAAGCCTGAGAGCCTACCGCTCGCCGGCGACTTTGACGGCGACGGTAAGACGGACTTTGCCTACTTCCAATACTCGGCCGCAGAGTGGGGCTTTCGCATTTCCAACTCGCACGGCCATCGAGTTCATTTCGGCCATGCGGGGGACGTCGCGGAGCCGGGCGACTATAACGGCGACGGCAAACTCGACTTAACGGTATTTCGGCCATCTACGGGGCAGTGGCTGATTCAGACCGCCTCTGGAGCCGCTTCGGCTCCCATCATGTTGGGCGCGGCCGGCGATCGCCCCGTACCGGCGGATTACGATGGGGACGGCAAGACAGATCTTGCGGTATTTCATTCCAAAGGCGGTCAGTGGATCATCCGATCCTCGCGAACCGGAATGGCGCGCACGGGAGTGCTGGGCTCGGACGGCGACATTGCGGTTCCAGCGGATTATGACGGCGACGGCAAAGCCGATCCCGCTGTTTTCCAGCACAAAACTGGCCAGTGGCTGATCTATCGCTCCACGGGCGGAGAGCCGGTCAAGGTGACCTTCGGCATAGATGGAGACGTTCCGGTCCCCGCGAAGTATTTCGGCGGCGGCGCGTCAATCGCCGTATATCGGCCGAAAAGCGGCCAATGGTTTCTGCGCCGTCCGTCGGGTGAGACGGTAGTTGTGGCGTTAGGAATCGCCGGCGCGGATAAACCGATCCCTGCGGATTATGATGGAGATGGCAAGGCGGATCTTGCCGTGTGGAATCCGTCCACTGGCCAGTGGACGCAGGAAGCGCTTGGCGGAAAGCCGACGACGGTCGTGCTTGGCGGCTCTCATGACGCGCCGATCCCGGTGGACAGCAATGGCGACGGCAAAGCGGACCCAACGCTGTTCCGTCCGACGACGGGCGATTGGATCACGCAGCCCACCGAGACGAAAGTCTGAACTCGTCGCCGTTCTGCACTTCATCCGATTGATCTCCGTTCCCCAGCGATGCGCTCTTCACAGGGCGTTTCGCTGGGGTTTCTCATGTCATAGGGCGTCGGATGAAATCGAAGGGGTGGGGATGGGCATTGACGCCCTATGATGTGCGACAGCCGAAGGCGCGGCAAAGTCAAACTTTGCCGCGCCTTCGGCTGTCGATTGTGCGCCGCGTTAGGAGCCGTGGCGCGGCGGGAGCTTACGCCGCGATGGAAAGCACCTGGACGCTCTCCGCATTAAATTCCGCAACGATATGCTTGAGCGTCGCGTCGAAATCCTCGTGCGCCACCTGGCAGGTGCCGGCGGGCGCATGGCCGCCGCCGCCGTGGGCGCGCATCACGGCGCCGACGTTAGCGCGCGAGGAACGATTGACGATGCTGTGGCCGCAGGCGAACACGCAGTTCTGGTTGCGGAAGCCGTTGACGATCCAAATAGAGACATTCTGCTCGGGCCACATCGCATACACTAAGAAGCGATTGCCGCAGAAGATCGGATCGACGTCGCGCAGGTCCGTCACGATCGTATCGCCGACGGTCCGTGTGCGCTCCACCAGCATCTCGCGGAAGAGTTTGTCCTGCTCGAAATAGCGCACAACTCGCTCCTGAACGTCGGGCATTTCTAAGATTTCTTCAATCGTCATCGTCATACACGCATCGATCAGATCGTACATCAATTGGTAGTTGCTGATGCGATAATCTTTGAAGCGGCCCAGACCCGTGCGTGCGTCCATGAGGAACGAGAGGAGAGCCCAGCCTTTGGGGTTGAGGATCTCGTCGCGGCAGAACTGCGCGGAGTCCGCCTTGTCCACTTCGAACATCATCACTTCAATGCCGGGGAAACGCGCGGCGCCGCCGTAGTAATCGTAGATCACGCGCGCGGCGCTGGGGGCAATCCGGCATTCGCCGACGAACTGCTGCTTGCCGACGACCCGCTCGATCTCGGTGGCGTGATGGTCGAACCAGAGGCCGCAGCCGGGCATGAAGGGGACATTCGCGAGAATATCCTGGCCGGACACCTCGAACGCTCCGTCCTGCAAGTCCTTCGGATGCACAAATTTAATCGAGTCTACATCCTCGACCTGCTTAAGTAAGACGGCGCAGATCAAACCGTCGAAATCGGAACGCGTGACAAGACGCATATTAGTCCTCCTGATGACACTCACTAAGTATTATTGGCAGATGACCGTCGGAAGCATAGGGGCGCCAAACTTGACTTTTTGGGTGGCGGGCGGCTATAATGAGGGCTGGAAAGTGTAGGAATTATGGCTGATCTCATACAAGTCGATCTTCTCCCCAAAGTCTCCCTCGGTCTTGCCGAAACGCCGGTCGTCGCCAATCGCCGTATCCCGGAATGGCTGACGATCAAGCTGCCGAAACGGCGAGATATCGGAGAAGTGACCGACTTGATGCGCTCCTCCAAGCTGGTGACTGTCTGTGAGGAAGCGCGCTGTCCGAACCTGGGCGAGTGCTGGTCCAAGCGCACCGCGACCTTTATGATCATGGGCGACACTTGCACGCGCTCTTGCCGGTTCTGCGCCGTCAAGACGGGCAAGGGCGCCGCCCTGGATCCCCAGGAGCCGAAGCGCCTTGCCGAGAGCGCCGCCGCGCTTGGTCTGAAGCATACGGTCGTGACCAGCGTCAACCGCGACGAGCTGCCCGACGGCGGCTCGCACCACTTCGCCCAAACCATTCACTGGCTGCGCGAACTGCTGCCGGATACGATCATTGAAGTGCTGACTCCCGACTTTTTGGGGAACAAAACGAACATTCAAACCGTCGTAGATGCAAAACCCCATATTTTCAATCACAATATTGAAACCATCCCGCGTCTTTACCGAAAGGTGCGCCCTCAGGCGCGCTACAGCCGCTCGCTCCAGCTCTTACAGTATGTGAAGCAGGCGGATCCCGAGATTTACACCAAATCCGGGTTCATGGTCGGATTTGGTGAAACCAAGGAAGAAGTCGTGGCGCTGATGGAGGACCTGAAGGCGCATGACGTGGACGCGGTCACCATTGGGCAGTATCTCAAGCCAGGGAAGAATTATCTCGATGTGGTCGAGTATGTACATCCGGACCGCTTCGCGGAATACAAAGAGATTGGTGAGCAAATGGGCTTCCTGTTTGTCGCCAGCGGCCCCTTTATCCGGTCTTCCTACAACGCCAAGGAGTTCAGCGATAAGTTCCTGGCGATGCGCGCGGCGAGCCGGGACGCTGCGTAACGCCCCGCAGGTGCGAAGCGTCTTTCGTTTGGCCCCCTTTGGGAGGCCAACGGAGGCATGAGACTTCGTAAACCACCATCGCCCGCGCGTCTCCCGCGCGGGCCCATACTTCCCCGTCCCATCCGCTGGGCGAATCGCCTGCTGCTGATCGGTCCGGTGACAGCGGTCGCGGTCGCCGCCGCCGTGTCCCTGCATGGCGTCTGGCTCCTGCTCAGCGCCGATCTTCCTCCGATTCTCGCCGCCGAAATCTCACGACAGATCAAGCACGAAGTCCGCATCGGCCGGGTGGCGTATTCGACGCCGGGCGTGCTGACGGTTGAGAATGTGTCGGTTTCCACGGGCGCGACGTTCGCGGAGCGCAATGGGGAAGCGGCGCTGATCGCGCCGCGCTTGACGGTTTATTACGACTGGCGCGCTCTGGTTTTTGACAGCGGCAACGCCGCGCACGCCGTCGGCGACGTCATTTTGGAGCGTCCCCGCCTGCTTGTCGAACAGTTTCCCAACAAACGGTTCAACTTCTCCGATATCCTGGAAACGAAAACCAAAAAGACCGGTAAGCCGTTCGCGGGCCGTGTGATCATCCACGGCGGCGCGCTCAGTTTTCGGGATTATTCGGCGCCGAAAATGGGTCGCCAGACCATGGCTCTCACCAATTTACTGGGCGTGGAGGCAGTGGTCGATCTTCGATCCGAGCAGACAGCGTACTTCAATGTGGCCGGGCAGGGAAATCAGAACCTGTTCAACAGTCTCGTGCTGCACGGAGCGGCGTCTCGCAAGACGGCGCACAATTTCCGTCTGGTGCTGGACGGTCAAAACTTTGACGCTGCTTACTGGGCCGCCTACGCCCGCGCTCTGCCGCAGGCGCACATCGCCGCCGGACGCGCGGATGCCCATCTGCTGCTATTTTCGCCGAGCAAGACAGCGCCTCTGGATATCGCCGGAAACGTCAGCGTGCGCGGTGGCGTGGTGTATCAGAAAGACGCCCGCGTGCTGCACGGCCCCGTCCGAGACATCACTGGCCAGGCGAGTTTCACGCAATCGGGTCTTTCGTTGAATGGGGTAGCTTCGGTCGCCGGCCAGCCGTTTTACGGCCAGGGAGTGATCCTCGATTTCAAGCATCCACAGGTCACCCTGACGGTCGGATCGCGCGGTCTGTCCGTGGCGGCGCTGTCCTCCGTGATTCCCCAGCTTCGAATGCCCAAAGGCGTTTCGGCGTCTCCCGTATCGGTTGTTGCGCGAATTACTGGACCGATCATGGCTCCGGCCATCGTCGGAGACATCGTCGTCCCTTCCATGGCGATCCAGGGCAATATTCTGCGGGATGTTCGCGCGCACGGCGTCTATGCGAACAAGATCGTTTCCGTGCCGCTGCTCACCGGGCGGGTGGGGCAGGGAACGGTCTCACTGCGCGGTTCGGCGGATTTGACGAACAAAAAGCCGCTGATGAGCTTTGCTGGACGCGGGCAGGGACTGGATCTTTCGCAGCTGCGTACGGGGCAGCCCACGAAGACGTCAATCGGTGGTTTTGCCGACATCGCGTTCGTCGGCGGCAACGCCGGACGGCCACTCACGATCGTCTCCAATGTCACGGTCGCGCATGCGCGCTTGCAGCAAACTCTACTACAGTCATTCAAGGGACGGCTGACCTATGTGGACGGCCAGGGGCTGACGCTCAATCGCGTTCTGATCGCTGACGCGCACGGCGCCGGCACCGCGAGCGGAAAGATCCTGCTGACGGGCAAAGACCCCGTGCTAGATCTTTCCATCAACGCCGCTTCGCTCCAGTTGGGACCGCTGCTGAAGCCCTACACAAAACAAGATATCGACGGCCTGGCGTTCTTCCAGGGACGGCTGACGGGAACTGTGTCGGCGCCGCGCGCCGAGGGCGACCTGCACCTGTTTCACGCGCATATCGATAATATCAATCTGGACGCCGTGACCGGGCGGATTGCCGCCAGCCCGAACGGCATGCGTCTTCAGGACATCTATGTGCGCCGTTACCCGGCGCGGGCGTATATCGACGGAACGATCACGAAGATCGCCTCGGGCAATCCCGTGCTGGATCTGCGTGCGAGCCTCGCCGAAGGCAATATTCCGGACTTCATGGCGCTGGTCGATCCTAAGGCGCAGCAGAAGGCGGACAAACTGCTGCGCAAATCCAAGGCCGCCACCGTGGTCGCGAACGCTTTGCCGACCGTCACCGGTGTTGCATCGGGTAAATTTCAAATCTCCGGCCGCTTGAAGACGCCGCAGGTGACCGGGTCTGTGGCGATCGATCACGGCTCGGTCAACGCGTACCGGATCGACCACGCACAGGCGAATATCGCTTATGCGAACAAGACGATCCATCTGGACAAAGCCGTTGTGCGGTCCGGCTCGGCGACAGTCACCGGGGATGCTCAGTACAATTCGGCGACAGGAAAGGTCAACGGGATCTTCGCCGGCACGAATGTCTCTCTCTCCCGGTTCCATCGCTATACCAATCCGATCGCCAATGTGCTGGGGGATATCGATTTTTCGGGCTCGGTCGGCGGAACCGTCAAATCGCCCGCCGTCACATTCGGCCTTGTCGGCCGCGACCTGAGCGTCGACGGACAAAAGCTGGCGCTGTTTACGGGCTTTGGGTCTTATCAGAACGGCTTGGTGAAGAGCACGGGAGACCCCTGGGAGTTTGATTTCCAGACCGTGCGTCCGGACGGCGCGACCGACCACATCCGATATATCGTGGATGCGTTTCGTGTGATGCTTCCGACCGCGCAGGCTCCGAAGCGGCGTCCTAGTTTAGCTCTCACCGCACACATTCCCGCCGATTCTCCGGAGACCGTGGCGCATCTGGTGGAAACGGTGCGCAACAGCAAATATGGAGATACGCCTGGTGGACAGTCGCTGCTGGCGAAGATCGACGCGCTGCCACGCCCGCTCGCCGCTCGCCTGTCTCTGCCGTCATTCTCTCTGAATGGCCCATTGAACGCGCTGGCCGCGCACGGCGAACTCCAGCTTGACAGCGCCCAGCTTGGGACAAACTCTGTCAACTCGCTGAACGCTAAGTTTGGCTATGAACCCGGAGAAAAAGGGCGTTCGCATCTCGACTTGATCGGCAAGGAGATCAGTGTCGCCGGCGTCGCGCTGAGCGACTTGACCGCAAGCGCAGAATACGCCAACCGCGTGGTGACACTGGACAGCCTGCGAATCTCCAATGAGAAATCGCTGCTCACGGCGAGCGGGACCGCAGATCTTGACGGCGCCATCGACGCCACTCTCGAAGCGTCCTACGTTCCGCTGTCAATCTTCAACACCTTCCTGCCGAAGACTCGGTCGCTGGGCGGTGAAGTCAGCAGTTTGTACGTGAGCGCCAGTGGCCAGACTAAATCGCCGGATCTGACGGCCTCCATCAGTTTGACAAACCCTGGGCTTCAGGCGCGCGTCAAGCCCGCCGTGGTTTCGGGAACGGAGTCGGCGGATCAGAGTGTTTATACGCTGGATAGCATCCGGAGCAGCACAATTACGGTCGCGAGCGCGCAGCCGGGCGGCGCCAAGGTGCTCACCATCGGGGATCTGACGGCGTACAAAGATGGAAAGCCTCTGGTGACCCTGTCTGGAAGCGTGCCGTTCCGATGGGATCGCCTGGACCCGGCGATCGCGAGCCTGCCGACGACGGAGCCGCTGCACGCCGAATTGAAGCTGATGGATCTTTCGGCGCTGGCGGCGGCGTCGCCGAGCATCGATCCGGCCAGGACGAGCGGCGCCGTGACCGCGACCGTGGATATCGCTCCCGGCGCCTCCGACCGCGCCATTCAGGGCAAGGTCACCATCGCCAAAGCGAGCCTGGGCGTTTCCGGCGCGGATACCTCTCTGACGGATCTCAACGGCGTGATTGGTTTTAATGACAAATCCGCCTCGATTTACTCGATGAGTGGCAAGTCGAGCAAAGGCGGGGGCTTTCAAATTTCGGGCGGCGCCACTTACGGCGCCGAGACCGTACTGGATTTGCTGCTGCATCTTGACGGCCTGCAGATCGACGAAAGCAGCCGCAAGACTTATCTGGTTAAGAACTACAATGGCGCCGCGCAGGGTAAACTGACAGGCGAGCTATCAATTACCGGCCCTTTGAAGAGCCCGCTGCTGGCGACGCCGGCGGGGGCGCCGATGCTGGTGAGCAGCGCGACGATCGGTATTCCGTCGACCGCGCCGCCCGCCGGGCCTGGGTCCGGGGCGCCCGCCTTCGATCCACGTTTCGATATTCATGTGCAGCTGGAAAAACCGGGCAAGACGTTTTCCGCGCGGACAGGCCTGCTGCGCGCCGACTCCAACGGCGACCTGTCGCTCGCTGGCTCTTTGGCGGCGCCCAAGCTGGCCGCACATTTGAATGTTTATAAGGGGCAGTTTATCCTGCCTCCGTCGACCCGCCTGAAGTTCATCAAGCCGGTCGGAATCGTGGATTTGCGTTATCCGGCCACTGACGCCACCGGCAGCGGCGAAAAGGTGCTGGAAAAACGCGTGGATCTTTACGCGCAGGCGGCCGTGTCCATTTCGCCGTCCATGCTCGCCGCGAACCAATCGTATGCGACGGGCGGTTTCTCCGGTGCGGTCAACAGCAATAATCAGTCGAACAACGCCAACTACGATCGGCCGCAGCGCTATACGATCACGGCGCATATCTACGGTCTGCTGGACGATCCGGACCATCTGACGATCGAACTCGATTCTAAGCCCGGCGGGCTCTCCCGGTCACAGATGCTCGCCGCCCTTGGGTCCCAGGGCGCATTCATGGGCCTGATGGCTGGTTCCAACAGCGCGGAGACGGCGATCAAACAGCAAGTAGGGCAGGCGCTGGCGTCGATTGGCGTTCCCATGTTACTGGAGCCTTTGGAAGATCAACTGGCGACCGCATTCGGACTGTCGAGTGTTGTGGTAGACTATTCGCCGGATACTCAAAGTTTCGTCACGCTGACCAAAGATCTTGGACACCGCCTGGAGCTGACTTATTCGCATAGCTTCGGCTCGCGAGAGACCAGCTCGGTAAATTCGCTGATCGCGGCGCCCCAATATACGCTGAAGCTGGGGTATTCGCTGACGAACCGGCTGCAGCTGAGCGTTTCGACGGATGACCAGAAGAATAATACATTGGCGTTGGAGGGCGTATTCGGGTTCTAACGTCCGCGCGATCCTGCGACTTGAACCCCTTGGTCCCGGCGGGGCCAAAATAAACGAAACTTTTTTTACCGCTTTTTGTCCTAAGGATTGAAGTTATGGCGCAGGCGCCGCGCGCTCGCTGGAAAACTAAGGCCGATGGGGATGTCCAGCAAGTCTCCGGCCCGGAAGAAGGTCTGCGCGGCGCAGCGGAAGCATTGGAAACGAAGAGAGCACAAAATGAACTGCTCCACGATTTTGATGCGCTGGTTGAGCGGTATAATAAACCGCTGTTTAACGTAATCTATCAGTGGATCGGCGATTACGATGAGGCTGCGGACCTCACGCAGGAAACATTCGTTTCGGCGTACAAGGCGCGCGAGCAGTTTCGAGGCGACGCTCAGGTGTATACCTGGCTCTATCGAATCGCGCACAATCATTGTAAGAACCGTTTTAAGCAGAGGGACCGCGCGCGGCAGGCCGAAGGGCCGTCGCTGGATGCCGGCGTCTCCGGAGACGGGGACGATATGGTTTCGGAAACCCGCGAAATCGCTGACTGGAGCTTCTCGCCCTCGCGGGTGCTGGAGCAGAAAGAGCTGCGGGCTCTTGTCCAGCGCGCCGTGGACAGTCTCGCCTCCGAGTACAAAGTGGTGCTCGTGCTGCGTGAAATGGAAGGCATGTCGTATAACGAGATTGCCGACGTGACCGGGCTGACGATGGAAGCTGTGAAGACGCGCCTCAACCGGGCGCGCGGCATGGTTCGCCAGCGTGTCGAGCCGTACTACAAGACATAATTGTGAGGCCCCAGTCAATGCGAGGATACTTGCAGCGCTGGGCTTCAAAAAAATCATAACAGAAGACTTGAAAATCTCGCGCTTCGAGCCGACACAAGGGAGCATTGTTGTTTGACAATCTGGAATAAACATCGAGCGAACGCCGCAAAGTCCGCGTGCATGCTCGCGATTACCGTCTCCATGCTGGCCGATGGCTTCGGCGCCTCGCATCTTGCGATGGCTCAGGCCGCCGATCCCGCACCCGCTGCGCCAGCGATCACGCTTCCCGATTCCGGCGAAGCCGCGGCGCCGCCTACGCCCACCGCTCCCGCCTTGAAGGGCAAGATTACCGAAGTTGTGATCAAGGGAAACCAAACGATCTCGACCGACGCCATCCAAGCCGTTCTCTCCCAGAAGGTCGGCGATCAGTATACGCAGGATGGCGCCGAAAAGGATCGCGAAGCGGTCAAGAACATGGGCTACTTCAACGGCGACATCGGCCTGAACGCCGTTCAGACGCCGGACAATGGCGTGCAGGTGATCTACACCGTCGTCGAAAATCCGGTCATCAAGAAGATCAGCTTTACGGCGAATACGCCCACCGGCGAACCGACGATTCCCGCCGATAAGCTGAAGTCCCTGATGGAGATCAAGGAAGGACAGGTTCTGAACACCACGGTGCTCGTGCGTGATCTGTCACACTTGTTCGACCGTCAGACAGGGTATGTCCGGTCGCAGGGTTACATTTTCGATGTTAGTTCGGATATCAATATCGACCCGAACTCGGGCACGTTAACTATCCCGCTGATCGAAGCGCACATCGAAGCGATCCAGATCAAGGGCAACAAAAAGACGAAGCCCGTGGTGATTACGCGCGAAATGCGCAGCAAGGCCGGCGATGTTCTGGATGAGCGGCGCCTGCAGAAAGAACTGACCAAGGTCTATAACCTCGGATTGTTCGATCAGGTCGGCCCATTTGAAGAGATCCCGACCGATGTCGGCAAGGTCATCATCTCGATCCCGGTTGTAGAAAAGCGCAGCGGACAGGTCTCCGTGGGCGTCGGTTATTCCGACCGTGCGAAGCTGGTCGGCCGCGCCGAGCTTGCCGAGAACAACTTTCGAGGCCTTGGCGAGCGCGTCAGCCTGACATGGGAAGTCGGCGGCAGCAGCAGCCAGAGCGATCTGGAGCTTGGCTTCTTCGAGCCGTATCTGGACAAGCACCATACGTCGCTAAACGCCAATATCTACGACCGTGCGATCTACCGTTTTGCTTCGGATACGTTCAACGGCACGTCGGGCAGCAACAACACTTACATTGAGAAGCGACGCGGCGCCATGCTGAATTTGGGACGCCCTTTGAGCGACACGTTCAATGTCGGCATCTCGGGACGCACGGAGCAGGTACGCGCCAACGATGTTGAACTGCCGCCCGAGGACCTGTTCATCCGCCAGGTCGGCAACGTAAGCGCCTTAGGCCTCAACGCTACCAGCAATACGCGTGACAATGATATTTCGCCGGCCGGCGGAGGCTTGCGCGCCATATCGCTCGAACTTGGCGTCGCCAACACGACGACGGTGAACAATGCGCCCGGCCCGCTTCAGCCCGGCCGCCATGCGTTTACCAAGCTGGGGGTCGATCTTCGCCAGTATATCAGTCTTCAGGGGCCGCGCAAGCCCGGTGACTTCCGCGAACCGAAGCGCGTCATCGCCGTGCGCCTGCTGCTGGGGGCTACGAACAAGAATGTGCCGTTCTTCGAACAGTACTTCCTGGGCGGCGCCGATTCGCTGCGCGGCTATCAGACGGACCGGTATTGGGGCAGCAAGCTCGCTCTGTTCCAGTCCGAGCTTCGCATCCCGATCGGCAAGGATAATAACTTGCAGGGCGTTCTGCTGGCGGATATCGGCGACGCCTGGGGAAGCATTTACCAGGACTCTAGCTTGAAGCAGCACGACACGATGTCGCTGTCGTCCAACTTCGGCTTCGGCGTTCGCCTGGTGACCCCGATCGGCCCGATCCGCGTCGACTACGCTGTCGGCCGCGAGGGTGGTAAGACGCAGTTTAGTATCGGACAATCGTTTTAATCGGAACCCGCGGGGGCGGCTCGTCGTCTAAAAGACCAGCGCCCTCCGCAGTGACTACTGTGAATGGATACCTTATGATGACTTCATCGACATATCGATTTCGGCAAATGATGACCTGTGCGGCGGTTGCGCTGACGCTGGCCGGCGGCTCGGTTTTGGGCGGCTCGCGCGCCGCTTACGCGGCGGATGCGCCCGCGTTCGGCAGCGTGGACTTGCAGAAGATCCAGGCTGGATACACCAAGCGCGCGGACCTGGAGCGCAGCATTCAGGACATCAATGTTCGTCTGTCTAACCAGCTCAAGACCCAATCCGGGAGCGACATGCTGAACTTGCAGCAGCAGCAGGAGCTTCAGGCGCTTCTTTCGAAGACGGCTCCCACCGACGCCGACAAGGCCCGGATCACGGCGCTTCAGGAGCAGTCGAACAAGGACGCCGCAGAGCTGACGGCGCTGCAGCAGAAGGCGAATGCGACAGCGGACGAGAAAGCGCGTATGAGCGCGCTGACGAATCAGCGTAAACAGGGCCAGCAGATCTTACAGCAGATCAGCGAATCTTACAGCGAGCAGTTCAAGACTGAAGCGGATAAGATCAACGGGCAGTTTACCGACAGCGTGAAGCAGGCGATCGCCGCCGTGGCGAAGGATAAGAACTTGTCCGTAGTCTTTGATTCGGCAGTTGCGGTTTATACCGCAAATGATATTTCGGATGAAGTGCTCAAGCGGCTCAACAAGTAGCATGAAGAGCCGACGCCTGGGAGCGATCGTCTGCATCGCCGCCTTAGCCGCCGCCGCCGGCTGCGCGCGCAAGCCGCCGCCTGCGGTCGTGATGCGCTCGGGCGTCGTGGATTTGGATCGGCTCACACCGATGCATCCGGGCTGGCGTAATATCGGTCAGTTCGACGAGGCGATCGCCGAAGTGCGCAAAGGGGCCACGGCTGAGAAAAATGTGCTGGGAGATGTCTCGCTGGACACCTTGCCGGCGATTGAGATTTCCGCGCCGCGTCGTCCCGATGTGGGGCTTGATGCGGAACGGGCCCGACTGGAGGCGCTGGGCGTTCGGCAGATGTCTCTGCTGCGGACGCGCAGCGCGGAAGAGCGCAGCCTTCAGCTGACCCGGGAGCGCCGTGTCTGGCGGGTGGAGGCGGAGCAGCAGTATCAAACTGCTTTAGCCGATATCGAGAAACGGTTCGCGGTGGATTATGACCGGATCATCGCCGAGCAGACGCAGGACAAGCTGAACTTGATGCTTCAGATTCGAGCGCTGCGAAATACGATCGATCATTGGAAGCTTTCGACGCCGCCTGCGCCGGAGCTGCTTCAGGCGAAGCAGGAGCTTGTAGACAAAGAAGCGCTTTATAACGCGGCGGACACGAAATTGACGGCGTCAATCGCCGCCGCCAGACTGCGTCGCGCGAACGAAATCGCAGGGGCGGTCGAGGAGCGAGCGAGTTACGTCACACAGAAGTACGCCGCGCTGGAGACTTCGCTGAAAGCCGAGGATGCTCGCCAGGCGGATCGTGAGGCGAAGCGACTGCGAACCGAGCGTGAGGGATTGCTTGCGGAGATCGGCGCCGCGGAAACAACGAGCGCGCCTCTGGTGGGAACCCTGGCGGCGCAGACCGTCTCAGAGGCGGCGCTCGCCCAGGGCTGGAACGCGCGGAGCCTGGCTGGCGGTGAGGAACGTATCGCCAAGCAGCGGGACCGCTGGCGAAGTTACCTGCGAGCGGATGCGCGGATCGCCGCACTGGATGTCGCGACGGAGAAAAATTTGTCGATTATGTTTGGAAAACCCGGGCCGGGAGCGAAGGATCTGACAGCCGAGGTCGCCACGGCTTTGAAAGCCGGCGTGTGGAAAAGCGAGATCACATCGTCCACGAGCGATACTACATCGCAGACACTCGATTCGAGCATGACCGCGGGAAGTAAAAGGAACTGACATGCAAACAACGGTAGGACAGCTTGCGGAGCTGATTCAAGGATCTGTGGAAGGGGACGCTAACATTCCTATCCTGGGCATCTCCAGCATTGAAGACGCGCGCGACGGCGACATCACCTACGCGGAGAACGAGAAGCTGCTGAGCAGCGCCGGCCGCTCGCAGGCGTCCGCCGTGATCGCTCCGGCGTCGGGTCAATCTTCCGACAAGCCGCTCATCCGGGTCAAAAATCCGCGCTTCGCCTTTGCGCAGGTTTTGCGCATCTTCGCGCCGGAACCCAAGGTTTACAAGGGCATCCATCCGACCGCGATCCTGGGCGAGAGTTTGACGACGGGCGAGAATGTCTCCATCCACTCGATGGCGCATGTGGGCGACAACGTCAAGATCGGCGCAAACAGCGTGATCTACCCGTTCGCCTACATCGGCGACGATGTCGTGATCGGCGAGAACTGTGTGATCTATCCCCACGTCGTGCTGCACAACAACACGGAGATCGGCGACAGCGTCGTGATCCACAGCGGCAGCGTGCTCGGCACCGACGGCTTCGGCTATATGTTCATCGAGAATCGGCACTATAAGATCCCGCAGATCGGCCGCGTCATTATCGAGAACGATGTCGAGATCGGCGCCAATGTCACGATCGACCGCGCCCGCACGGGCTCGACGCGCATCGGCTCCGGCACCAAAATCGACAACCAGGTGCATATCGGCCATAACGTCTCCGTAGGCCGCAACTGCGTGATCGTTGCGCAGGTGGGTATCTCCGGCAGCGTCGATATCGGCGACGGCGTGATCCTCGCAGGACAGGTCGGAATCAAGGACCATGTCACGATCGGCGACGGGACCATCGTCTGCGCGCAGACAGCGGTTATTAGCGATCTGCCCAAGGGATCGTTCGTCTCCGGTCCCTATGGACGGCCCCATCAGGCTGAGCTTCGCGCCAAGGCTTTGCAAATGAAACTGCCGGATATATTCCAGCAGATCAAGGACCTTGAGCGCCGCCTCGCGGAATTGGAACAGGGGAAGAACCAGTGACCCTGGGTCTACCTCGCCTTCGCCAAACTCTCCAAAACCCTTCGGAACGTTTTCAAGGACTCGCGCTTCACTCCGGCAGGGATGCGTGGCTGCGTCTCCTGCCCGCCGAAGCGGGCAGGGGACTTTTGTTTGTCGACGCCGAATCCGGGCAGGAAATTCCCGCGCGCACGGAGAACCTCGGAGATACGTCTCGGCAAACGCAGATCCATGCGGGCGGGCGTACGCTTTCCACGGTTGAGCATTTGCTTTCGGCGCTGGCGGCGCTGAGGGTGGACGACGTCCGGATCGAGGTTTCCGGACCGGAACTGCCGATTGCCGATGGCAGCGCGGCGCCCTTTATCACACTGATCCAGGCGGCGGGCATCGCCGCGCATCCCAGCGCAACCGCTGTGGAGCCGCTGGTTCTGCGCGAGCCGCTGCTGCTGACCGGCGCCGCCGGTTCATCGGCGGTGGCTTTGCCCGCGCCGCACTTTCAGGCGACCGTGGCGCTTTCGTATCCGAACCATCCGTATCTTGGACATCAGATCGCGACATTCGATGCGATGACGGACGATTATGCATCCCAGATCGCGCCGGCGCGGACGTATGGTTTTTTGTCCGAGATCGAGCAGCTGCATGCGCGAGGATTGGGTCTGGGTGCGTCGTATGACAATGCGCTGGTGCTGGGAGAAACCGAATACGTGACGCCGCCGCGCTTTGAGAACGAGCTGGCGCGTCACAAGCTGCTGGATTTGATCGGCGATCTGGCGCTGACGGGCCGCCCGCTGCACATGCACATAGTCGCTGTGAAACCGGGCCACCAGCTGAACACCGGGCTGGCGCTGCTGCTCAGCAAACTGTAAACACTGGTCAAAATTTCGAAGATTGGCGGACCGATCCGCTTCGTTTTGTGAGTACTGCTGTTAGGAGATTGATTTGAAGATGCTCGATATCGCGGCGATTAAAGAAATTTTGCCCCACCGCTATCCATTTCTTCTTGTGGACCGGGTCCTTGAGCTGGATCCCGGCAAACGCGCCGTCGGAATCAAGAACGTTACGGTGAATGAAGAGTTCTTTCAGGGGCATTTCCCTCAGCGCCCGATTATGCCCGGCGTTTTAGTGATTGAAGCGATGGCCCAGATCGGCGGAATCATGATCCTCGCTGTCGAGGAGCACCGCGGGAAGCTGGCGTTTTTAGGAACGATCGATAACGCCAAGTTCCGCCGCCCGATCGTCCCCGGCGACACACTGAACATCGAGGTCGTCCTGATACGGGCGCGTGGCAACACAGGCAAAGTGCATTGCACCGCCCGGGTTGAGGACCAAGTCGTCGCGGAAGCGGAGATCATGTTCGTCCTGTCAAAGCCGGAGTAAATTTTTGCGGCAGTCCCCAAGGCGCTCTGAGGCGCCCTAAGGAAAGCGGCGAGTTTGGAGCAGGCTTCGCTGGAACGGACGCGAAGCTGGAGAAAGTCTGACAGAAACGATGATACATCCCACTGCGGTAATTGACCCGACTGCGCATATCGGGAAAGACGTTCAGATCGGCGCTTATTGTGTGATCGGCGCTGAGGTTTCGATCGGCGACGGATCGCAACTGCGCGCGCACGTCGTGATCGAGCCGTACGTCACCGTGGGCGCCGGCTGCGAGATCTTCTCGGGCGCGGTCCTTGGCGGCATCCCGCAAGACCGAAAGTTCAAGGGCGAGAAAAGCTTCTTGATCATCGGCGACAACAACGTCATTCGCGAACACGTTACTATCCACCGCGCCGCCGGCGCGGGCAATGAAACACGGATCGGCGACGGCAACCAGATCATGGCGTACTGCCATATCGGCCATAACTGCATTATCGGCAGCGGCATCACCATGGCGAACATGGTGGGCATCGCCGGTCATGTGGAGGTGGAAGACCGCGTGGTCCTCGGCGGCATCGTCGGCATTCACCAGTTTGTTCGCATCGGAAAGCTGGCGATGATCGGCGGCTATTCCAAGGTCGTGCAGGACATCCCGCCGTTTATGATGGCCGATGGCCGTCCCTGCAAAATTTTAGACCTGAACGTCATCGGCCTGCGCCGCTCTGGAGTTTCGGCGCACACGCGTGCGGATCTGAAGCAGGCGTACAAAACGCTGTATCGTTCGAGCATGAACATGTCGCAGGCACTGGAAACGATCGAGACCGACATCGATGAAAGCCCGGAGCGCGATTATCTGCTTTCCTTTATCCGAAATATCCGCTTCGGATCGAACGGCCGTCAAAACGACGCCGCGAGAAGCTAACGGAGGCGGCTGCCTTTAGGAGCGCCCATCCGTATGTCTGAGCGACCGATCACAATCGCCATTGTCGCCGGAGAATCTTCCGGCGACCGGCAGGGCGCAGCGCTGCTGGAAGCGCTCAGGAGCCAAACCGCGCCGCGCCGCGTCGAAGCGTGGGGCATTGGCGGCAAGCTGATGGTCGCCGCCGGCGTCAAGCTGCATTACAACAGCGAGCCGTGGAGCAGTATCGGCATCGCCGCAACGCTGCTCAATATCCCTTATTTGCTGAGCGTGCGTGCGAACATCAAGCGCGCGCTTCAGGCCAATCCGCCCGACGCTCTGGTGCTGATCGATTCCGGCGGATTCAACGTTGAGATCGGCCGATGGGTCAAAAAACGTGGCGTCTGTCCCGTCTTTTACTATTTTCCGCCCGGATCGTGGCGCAAGAACACGCGCCCCATATCGCCGAAGCGTCCGCTAAACAAGTTGGCGGAAGCGACGGACCGGATCGTCACTCCGTTCCCATGGTCGGCGGACTATCTGAACAGCGGCGGCGCGGACGCGCATTTTGTTGGTCATCCGCTGCTCGATCTCGTCAAGCCGCAGATGACCGATCAGGAGTTTTACGAGCGCTTTGGTCTGGACCCTGTACGGCCGATCGTCGCGCTGCTGCCGGGAAGCCGGGTCTTCGAGCTGACCCATATTCTTCCGCCGCTGATTGGCGCGGCTGGGGAGATCTCCCGCCGCATCCCTGGCGTGCAGTTCGTGCTCGCTCTCGCTCCGTCCGCGCCGCGCGCCTATGTGGAAGAAATGATCCGTCGTGAGCAGCGGCAAGGCGGCCGCGCCGCGCGTTTGCAGCTATTCATGCATCAGGCGGGCGACAAGCTGGCGCAAATCGCGCATTCGACGCTTCCCACGCCTTCTCCCCAGATGGCGACGACGGAGGGGCTGACGCTTCCCGCGCCCTCTGAAGAGGAAGCGCATCCGCTACGAGAGCGGACGATCCCGAACCAGGCCCCGCTGGTGATTACCGAAGACCTGACCTACGATGTCATGAGCCGCAGCGATCTGGTGATTACAAAGTCCGGCACATCGACGCTGGAAGCCGCGATCCTGCACAAGCCGATGATCATCGTTTACCGTGTCTCCAGCCTGATGGCGATGGAGTATCGCCTGCGCAAGCCCAGCCTGAGAGTGACGCATATCGGTATGCCAAATATCATGGCGGAGGAAGCGCTGTTTCCGGAACTGCTGCAGGACGACGCCACCCCGGAGAAGATCTCTGAACTCGCTGTCGGCATTCTGCTCCAGCCGGAGCGCTTGATGTCGATGAAAAACCGTGTGACCGAGCTGGTGCATCGCGTCTTGGGCGAGCCCGGCGGGGTCGATCGCAGTGCGAAACTGCTTCTCGATCTCATTGAAACCCATCCGCGTCGTTAGGGACGCTTTAACTTTTTGACCCGCATGACAAGTTCTGAAAATCCGACAAACACGCCGCCCGTCGGCCGGCCTCCTTTTCTCGTGCGTCGCCGCACGATGTTCACCTGGCTCATTCCGCTTCTGCTGATGGCCGCCGTTGTCCTGGTTCGCCCCGGCATGCATCTCGACGCCGCCTTCATTGCTGGGATTGTTCTAGTATTCTTAGGGGAAGTCGTTCGATTCTGGGCGGCCGGCTATATCTCCAAGGACGCTGTGATCGCCACCGGCGGTCCCTACGGCTATGTCCGCAACCCCCTTTACTTCGGTTCGCTGCTGCTTGCAATTGGCTACGGCCTGGTTTCGGGGCTGGGGTGGGGTGGAGTGATCGCCATGACGGCGTTATTTTTTCTCTTCCATTTGGCCGCCATTCGTTTTGAAGAAAGCTTCCTGAAGGTTAAGTTTGGTCAGCCGTACTTAGACTATCTTGGACGTGTTCCCCGCATTATCCCGGCCCTCAGCCCGCGCACGCGCGGCGACGGCGTATACACCTGGGCGCAAGCGATCAATAATCGGGAACATCTTTCGGCCCTGTTTGCCGTAGTGTTCGTTATTGCATTGACTGTTTGTCGGCTACTGGTGTTAAAACATGGATAAATCTCGGGACGCTGATCTTTCTCGGCGTGTGCGCCGGCTCCTCGGCGTCTATTTGTTTTGCGATAAGTGGTTGCTGTTTGTCGCGATGATCTCGGCGATTGGTTTGGGTGGGACGGGGCTGCTGAGCGCGAAGATCATGGCGGATCTCTTCGATGCGCTCAAAGCCGGCAACGCCTCGAAACTCAATATTTACAGCCTTGCCATTGTCGGCGTGTATATTGTCCGCTGGTTCTTTGTCTACGGGGAAATGGTTTATTTCGCCGAAGCCGGGCAGCGGCTCGGGCTGCGTTTGCGCAGCGCGATCTACGCCCACTTGCAGAGCCTCTCGCTTCGCTTCTTCAATAAGCAGCGGACCGGTGCGCTGATGTCAACTATCAACAACGATGTGCCGCTTTTGCAAAACGCTATCGCTGGCTTGAAGGATTTGGCGCCGGCGCCGTTTCAAGTGATTGGCGGCATCGCCATTTGCATCTGGATCTCCCCCAAGCTTTCTCTGGCGGCCATGATCGTCATTCCCTTGATGGCGGCCATCATCAACTGGCTTACCAAGCAGATCAAGCAGATTACCACGCGCACGCAGGATAAACTCTCTGACGTCAATACAATCATGGAAGAGACGCTGAGCGGTATCCGTGTGATCCAATCATTTTCCGCAGAGCAGCATGAGATCGCTCGCTTCGATCGAGAGAACCATAACGCCAAAGAGCTGTTTATGGAGAGTATGCGTCGCCAGGCAAATCTCAAGCCGAGCGTCGATGTGATCGGCGCGATTGGAATTGCATTTGCGCTTTGGGTCGGCGGTAACTTGGTCGTTAGCCAGCAGCTGTCTTTCAAGCATTTGGTGTATTTTATTGGGCTGCTCAATCAGGTGGCGGTTGGCCTGAACGGCTTGAGCGGAGCGAAGGTTACCTGGGAGCAAATCCGAGCGGCAAGCGAGCGTATTATGGATAATGTGCTCGATGTCGAACCAGATATCCGCAACGCTGAAGACGCCCTGACATTGCCTGAAGTCCAGGGACTCATTGAGTTCCGAAATGTGGACTTCGCTTACGTGCCTGGGACGCCTGTCCTCAGCGATATTAGCTTTACGATGAAGCCCGGCGAAGTCGTCGCGGTGGTCGGTCAGACCGGTTCGGGCAAGAGCACGATCGCCGATCTCATTCCCCGATTCTACGATCCTGACGGTGGCTCGGTGATGGTGGACGGACATGATTTGCGCTCCGTGACGATTGGCTCGCTGCGCAAGCATATCGCCATCGTGCCGCAGGAGACGATGCTGTTTGGCGGGACGATCCGCGACAATATCGCTTACGGGACCCCCGACGCTACGGATGAAATGGTGGAGCAGGCGGCGCGGGCTGCGAACGCCCATGACTTTATCTCGAACCCGAATGTTTTGCCGGACGGGTACAATACGATTGTCGGCGAACGTGGAAAACAACTTTCTGGCGGCCAGCGGCAGCGTGTGGCCATTGCTCGGGCGCTGATCAAGAACCCACGCATTTTGATTCTGGACGAAGCGACCTCGGCGCTGGACAACAAGTCTGAAACACTTGTGCAGCAGGCGCTGGATGAGCTCATGCAGGGGCGCACAACGCTTGTGATCGCGCATCGGCTCTCTACGATTGTCAACGCCGATCGCATTCTCGTCATGCAAAACGGCCGGATTGCCGAATCGGGAGCGCATGCGGAATTGCTGCGGATTCCCGGCGGCATTTATTCACAGCTGTACGAAACGCAGTATCGGTGGGAAGCCGAGACGCCGGTCGCTAGCGCGCCCCTATGAAACAACGCTTTTTTTCCCTGATCATCGCCGTGCTTGCCTGGACGGTGTCACGAACTGTCCATCTGCGCGCTGTGCGGGAGGATCAAGTGGAGAAGATTCGGAGTGAAACCGGAAAAGGAGTCATTCTGGCCACCTGGCATGGCCGGACCCTGCTGCCGATCACACGGTTCCACCGCCGCAGCTACTGGGCGATGATCTCGACCTCGCGCGATGGGGAGTACCAGTATTGGATCTTCAAGCGCTTTGGGTTCAACATCGTGCGCGGATCGTCTTCGGCGCGGGGCGCTGTCGAAGCGACCTTGAAGCTAATCAAGGCCCTGAAGGGCGGGGGAGTGCTGGCGCATACGCCGGATGGTCCGCGAGGCCCCAGCCGCAGCGCCCACACCGGCACCGTCTATCTGGCGATGAAGTCGGGCTGTCCCATTATCCCGGTGGGCATCGGCGCATCATCGTGCAAATTGCTGAACACATGGGATCAGTATATGATCCCAATGCCGTTTTCGAAGGCTGTTATGCTCTACGGCGATCCGATCTACATTCCGTCGGACGCTAAGAGCGAGGAAGAGCAGCAGCACTGGACGCAGGTCATGGGGGAGCGTATCGACGCCCTGGAAGCCGAAGCGGAGCGGATGGTCGGGCGGAAAGTTCCTACCGCGCAGTCGGCGGGAGCCGCGCGGCGATGAGTTCGGGATTGGAGCAGTATTTGCTGAGGGCGATCGCCGCCGAGAACCCGTCCACCGGCGCCGGACCCAGTGCGGCGCGTGGCGCGCTCGCCGGCCTGGCGACGCTCTACGATGGCGGCTTGGAACTGTACCTCGGCGCGGAGCGTTTTGGTATTAGAAAACGCGCGCGTCTTCCGGTTCCCGTGATCAGCATCGGCAACTTAACGGTCGGTGGAACCGGCAAGACACCGATGACGGCCTATCTTGCGGATCGCTTAACTGTTGCAGGAAAGCGCATTGCTATTCTAAGCCGCGGACATGGCGGCGAATCGCATTCAGTGCGCCACGTTTCGGACGGCGACGGTCAGGTTTTACTCAGCGCCGCGCAGGCGGGCGACGAGCCAACTCTGCTTGCGGCGATGTGCCCGACTGCTCCTGTGTTAGTGGGGAAAGATCGGCGTCTGTCAGGACGTGAGGCTCTGCGCTGCTGGGCGTTAGATGCGTTAGTCTTGGACGACGGTTTTCAGTTCTGGCAGTTGGAGCGCGATCTAGATATCGTTCTTCTGGATGCGAAATGCCCGTTTGACAATGGATATCCCTTGCCGCGCGGACTATTGCGAGAACCCAAGCGCCATCTTTCGAGGGCTGGAATGATCGTCGCGACGCGCGCGGATCGTATCAATTCTGATGCTCGTCAGATTTTAGTTGCTGAAGCCGTACGTTTGAACCCAAGCGCGCCGTTGTTTTTCGCTTCGCACGCGCCGTCGTCCTGGGTTCGTGTTGGGGGCGACAGCTCGGAAACTCGGCCGCTGGAAACCTTGAGAGGCGTCGAAGTCGTCGCAGTTTCGGCAATCGCGCAGCCAGAGTCGTTTCGTCAGACGCTGCTTGCAGCGGGCGTCGAGATCGCCGCATTTTTGGTTCATGACGATCACCATCCGTTTACCGCGGAAGATGTGCGCGTCGTCGAAGCCGAGCTTTCGAGCTCTGGCGCCGCAGCGATCGTTATGACGGAAAAAGACGCCGTGAAGTGGAGCGCCGTAACCTCGGCGAACTCCACGCCGGCTTATGCGCTTCGGATCGCGATGGCGGTCGAAGAAGAAGCGCGTTTTATGGAAGAAATTGAGCGCCGCGTGTTTCGCGCCGCGCCGAACGTACAGATAAGCGCATGAAAAAGCGGTATTGGCAAGCCTTCGTTCGGAATACCTTTCGCACGCTTCTCTGGGGACTGCGTCTTGTCCCCTGGAAGCCAGCGCTGGTGTGGGCGACGGCGATGGGGTCTCTCGGATACAAAATGTCCGCGCGTTATCGCAATGTCGCCGACCGGAATTTGAAAGCCGCCTACGGTGATCAGATGAATGAGCGAGAGCGGCATGCGCTGATCAAAAAAGTATTTCAGCACTTCGCACGGACCACATTGGTCGAGTTTTTGAAGGCGCCGACGCTGACGCCCGAGCAATTGCGCAAATTCGTGAAGGCCGATTCCTACGCCTATATCGAAGAGCTGCTGTCTCGGGGCAAGGGCATGATCCTGGTGACGGCGCACTTCGGCAACTGGGAACTGCTCGCGCGTCGCGCGGCGCTGGAGGGCTACGAGTTCGCCGTGGTCGCCCGCCAGAGCGACGATCCGGCGTTCAACGAGATTACGGACAAGCTGCGCGAAAATGGGGGATACGTCGTCCACCCGCGCGGCGCCTCGCCCAAAGCGCTGCTCCAGCGGCTGCGCAAGGGCGGCATCATCGCGATCCTGCCGGATCAAAAGTCCGAGGATGTCTTTGTCCCATTCTTTGGCCGCCTCGCTGGCACCGTGGCCGGACCGGCTGTGATCGCCCTCAAAACCGGAGCGCCGATCCTGCCGATGTTTTGCATTCGCGAGCCGGATGGAACATATCGGATGGAGCTTCGGCCCGAAATCGACATCACGTCCACGGGGGATACGGAGCGCGACTCCATTCGGATTATGGCGGATCTGACGGCGGTGATCGAGGACGTGATCCGCAAGCATCCGGAACAGTGGCTATGGATGCACGACCGATGGAAGGTTCCGCCGCCGACGCATCTGGCCGAGGAATATGCGGCGCGAACAAGGCAACATGACACTCCCTCAAGTCCCATCGCCGGTTAATATTCAGAAGCCGCCACTGGACGGGGTCAAACGCCTGCTGATCGTGAAGACGAGCAGTATCGGCGACATTATCCATGCTCTGCCTGCGGTGGAGGCGATTAAGAAGGCGCGTCCGGAACTTTCAATCGGCTGGGTCGTCCGCAAGCGCTGCGCGAGCGTTCTGGAAGGAAACCCCATCGTTGACGCCCTGCACGTCGTTCCGAACAAGCCAACAATGAGCGACCTGTTTTCCATCCGCCGGGATCTGCACGCCCGGCCTTACGATTGCGCTCTGGACATGCAGGGCCTGGGACTCAGTGGTCTGCTGACCTGGCTGTCCGGCGCGCCGATCCGCATCGGGATCGATCGCAATCGTGAAGGCAACGCGTTTTTCATGACGCATCCGATTGTTCCAGCCAAGCTGGGTGGGGAGCACGGCGACCGCCATGCCGTCGATATCCTCTATGGTTTCTCATCACTGTTCGGCGCCCCCCCCCTGTCAGGCGGGTTCCCAGCGCAGCATTATCTGACAGACGGGATTGCTTCGGATGTTCTGGCGGATGTCCGCTCACTCAGTCGCCCGCGCATCGCGCTCAATGTCGGCGCTTCCTGGGAATATAAGAAGTGGCCGATCGAGCACTGGGTGGATCTTGCGGAGACCCTGATCGAACAGGGACGCAGCATTGTCTTCGTTGGTGACGCCAAAGATGCTGAGGTGGTTGGTCAGGTCAAGATCAAAATGCACGCCGCTGAGCCGATCGTGGACGTCTCCGGTCGAACCACGTCGCTGCGCGAGCTGGCGGCGGTTTTGGAAGCCTGCGATGTCCTGGTGACCGCCGATACCGGGCCGATGCATATGGGCGTCGCGGTGGGAACGCCCACCGTCGCATTATTTGGAGCAACAAACCCGGACCGCACGGGACCGTATGGCGACCGAAATATTGTCTTGAATATGCATCTGTCCTGCTCGCCTTGCTATCGAAAACCGACCTGCGATGGCCGCGTCGACTGTATGCGCGCGATCACACCTGACATGGCGCTTGAGGCGGTGGAGCGCGAACTGGCAACAGCCGCCAAGCCGGTTTAGTTTTAAATTATGCGTAAGATCCTGGTCGTTAACATGAACTATCTCGGGGATGCACTGCTCACGACGCCAGCGATGGCGGCGATGCGGCGGGCATATCCGGACGCCCAGATCGACACGATCGTCGGTTCTGGGGCGGCGGCCGGCGTCTTGGCGGGCAACCCCGATATCGACCGCATCATTCCCCGCACGGCGCGCGATAGCTGGGGGCGATGCAAGCAGCTTTTCCAGACCCTGCGACGGGGCAAATATACCGATGTCGTGATCCTGCCGCCGCTGCCCGCTTATGCGGTCACGGCGTTTCTCGCCGGGACGCCAGTGCGTGTTGGTCAGGCCAATCGTGGCATGAACCGGTTTCTGACCGATCTCCGTCACACCAACGCCGTTCATATGGCGGACGCCATGCTCGACACCGTCCATGTTCCCAACGAAGCGCGGCCCACTCGCCGCGGGCTCACGGTGACGGTTGATCCGCAGGCCGTGATCGAAACGGATCAGCTGCTCTCGGATATGGGCATCGATCTGAGCCGTGATCTGGTGGCGGTGAATGTCGGCGCGACCCGTCCGCAAAAGCGATGGATGGCGGAGAACTTCGCCGCCGTCCTGGATCAGCTGGCGGACCATCAATTGGTGCTGATCGGCGCCGGGCCGGAAGACGAGGCGCTGACGGCTGATGTGCTGGGCCAGGTCCGGTCGGCGAAACCGGTCAATTTGATCTCACGTACGACGATCCCTCAGCTCGCCGCGCTTCTGCGCCGCAGTCGCGTGCTGCTCAGCGCCGACTCGGGGCCGATGCACCTCGCCACCGCTGTCGGCGCGCCGGTCGTCGCTTTGTTTGGCTCCACCGATCCGAAGATTACCGGGCCGTATGACGAAGCGTCCCAATCGATTTATAAGGCGCTGCACTGCGCTCCCTGCGGCAATCATCCTACATGCGAAGGGCGCTTTGACTGCATGCGCGCGATTACTCCGGACGAGGCCGCGCTGGCCGTTCGCTCGCTGCTGCGCCGAGACAATCCCATGCGTTCGCTGCCGCTCGCGGCGCGTCCTCACGCCGGTCTTGCATCCCGAACGAGCAATCCTCCGGCCAAACCGATCCTGGACGGGCCGCCGAAGCATATCTTGATCGTCACGAAGTTTCGTTTCATTGGCGACACGCTGCTGGCGATCCCCGTTTTTCGCGCCGCGCGCCGCCGCTGGCCGGACGCCCGCATCGTATTGCTCACCGGCCGCAACGCCCGCATGCTTTTGAAGAACAACCCGTATCTCGACGAGATTATCGAGTTCGATCCAAATAAGCGGGATCACGGACAGCGCGCCTTCTGGCGTTTTGTCAAACGTGTCCATCGGGGCCATTTTGACCTGTGCTTGATTTTGAACCGATCGTTTCATTCGGCGCTGCTGACCTGGTTCGCCGGCTCCCGCGGCCGCGCGGGGTTCGACTGCGAGGGCCGCGGCCCTCTGCTCAGCCAGCGTGTGCCATACGACCGCGAGAAGAGCGAGATCGCCTGCTACTTCGATGTACTGCGCTCCGTGGCGCCGGAAACGGAGATCAACTCCGAACTGGAGCTGTGGATCAATCCCGACGAGCGCGCCGAAGCCGAAAAGCGCCTGGCGGATGCGCTGGGGTGGGGATGGGCTGGCCTGCGCTTGATCGGCGTTCAGCCCGGCGCCAGTCTTCCCGGCAAGCGCTGGAGCCCGGCGAACTTCGCGTCGGTCGCCAACACTCTGGCGTCGTCGGATCCGAATGCGCGCGTTGTGCTGGTCGGCGGTCCGGACGAGCAGGCGTCGGCCGACGCCATGCTTGCGGGTTGTACGGAGGAGACGCGGCGCCGTACGGTTTCCTTTGTTGGGAAATGCGATCTGCGCGGATCGCTTGCGCTGATCGAGCAATTAGGCCTCTTTATCGGTAACGACACGGCGGTGATGCATTCAGCGGTGGCGCTTGGCGTGCCGACCGTGGCGCTGTTCGGCCCGACCAACCCGCGCAAATGGGGCAACTATGGCGAGCGCCGCAGCGTCATCGAATCCACCAACGGCAAGATGGATGGGATCGCCGTGGAGCCCGTCGTGGCCGCCGCGCGCAGTCTGCTGGAAGCGTCGTCGCTTGCGAAGTAAGCGTTACATTTGGTATAATGGGTAGCCCCATGCAATTTCGAAGAGCGCTCATTATCCGATTTGGCGGGATGGGGGATATCCTGCTCGCGACCCCCTGCATCCGCGCGCTCGCCGATGCCTTTCCCGGCATCGAGATCGATTTCGTGGTGGGCGGCGGTATGTCGGAATCACTGACGGGCAATCCCTTGGTCCGGCGCGTACTGGTTTTCGACAAACGCGGCGTGGACTCCCGCCTGGATCATTTTGCGCCGTTTTTATGGCGATTGTCGCGCGAGAAGTACGACCTCGTAGTCAATTTGCACCCGAGCGCCAAGTCGTTTTTGATGGCATGGGCGACGGGGGCCAAGACTCGTGTGACCTTCAGCAAGCAGATGGGCGTGGACCCAAGCACGGGCCGTGTGGCCCATGCGATCGACGATTTTACAAAAGAACTGCGCGCTCTGGGCATTGCCGAAGTCCCGGACCGTCATATGGACTTCGTCGTACCAGATGCTGCGCGTGAGAGCTTATCCGTGAAGCTGCGCGCGCTGGGATGGCGGGAGGATGCACAGCTGCTGGTGATCAATCCGGCCGCGTCTCGTCCGATCAACCGCTGGCCGCTCGATCGTTTTCAGGCGCTTGCCGCGCACTTCGCCGCTATGCCTAATTGCCTGGTGATGGTGACCGGAGCGCCGCGCAGCTTTTTGACGGTGATGGATGGACTGGATGAAGTCAGCCTCGCCGCCGCCGTGGCGGGCGCCGATGCGCGTATCGTCGATCTGGCCGGTAAACTGACGGTAAAAGAACTGGGCGCGCTCCTGGAGCGCGCCAATACATTTTTGACCTGTGACACGGGACCGATGCATATCGGTTCGGCGGTCGGCGCCCCAATGGTGGTGCTGAGCGGCGCGGCGGACCCGGATCGCACTGGGCCGGTCGGCGAGGACGCGACCGTGCTGATCGACCGCACGCTGAGCTGCGTTCCGTGCCGTGACCGGACCTGTGCGCGTGGCGACGTGATGTGCATGCAGAATTTGAGCGTCGAAAACGTGATCGCCGCCGTGACGGAACGGCTCGCGTGGAGCGTGAGGAGAAATCGTGGACGGCGTCTTCCCATGGTATCGTGAAAAATGTTTGACTGCTGAGCAGCTGGCGCCCATCGTCGCGGCGAGGCAGGCGGCGGGTGAGAAGATCGTCTTCACCAACGGAGTATTCGATATCCTGCATGTCGGCCATGCGCGCTATCTGGCGGAAGCCCGCGCGCTGGGCGATGCGCTGATCGTCGCCGTGAACACCGACGCCTCCGTGCGCGGCTTCAAAGGTGATCTTCGTCCAATTGTCTCGGAAGACGAACGGATGGAAATGCTGGCGGCGCTGGCCGTCGTGGACTATGTCGTCCCGTTTGGCTCGCGCACGCCCGTGCCGGTGATTGAACTTGTGAAGCCTGCTCTCTATGTCAAGGGCGGGGATTATCGTTTGGAGGATCTGCCCGAGACCCCGGTCGTTTGCGGCTACGGCGGCGAGGTTCGCATCCTGTCCCTGATCGCGGGACGCTCTACTACCAATATCATCTCGAAGGTCTGCGAGGCGTACGGCGCGGAAAAGACGGGTGGGGAAAACAAGTCGATATGAGTCTTTCTGTGTTACAAGTGGCGTCGAGCTTTGCCAGCTGGGGCGGGACCGAGCTTCATATTTTGAATCTTTCGGACCAATTACGCCAGCGCGGCTACGATGTCACCATCGCGTGCCGGCCCGGCAAATGGGTCGAGGAGCGTGCGAAGCAGATGGGCCTCAAAACGGCGTCCGCCACCGTCGAGCGTCAGCTGGATTGGCGCGATTACGGCCGCCTTCGCCAGATCATCCGCGACCATAAGATCGACATTGTCCACGTGCATTGGAGCCTGGATATGGTCGTCCCCGGCTTCGCCGCATTGAAAGAAGGCGTTCCGGTTCGGATACTCTCCCGCCACATGCCGTACCCTTTTAAGAGCCGTTTCGGAACGATGCTCTACAGCAAAGTCTTATTCACGCGGATGGTCACCGTGTCCAATTCCGTACGCAATACGCTGATCAAATGCGGCGTGGCGCCGGACCGTGTGGAGACGATCCACCATGGCACCAATGTGGAAGCCTTCGCCAAGACGACTGTGGACGCTAAAACCGTACGCAAAGAGCTGGGAATCCCGGATAATCATGTCGCCGTTGGGATCGTTGGCCGGATCGCGCCGGAGAAGGGCCACACGGTCCTGTTGGAAGCCGCGAAGATTTTAGGCGATAAGTATCCTCTCCGCTATGTCATCATCGGCAGCGGTCCGGATGAACAAAAGATCAAGGATCTCGCGGCCGAGATGGGTGTCGCCGACAAGTTTATTTTCGCCGGTTTTCGTGACGATGTGAACAACGCCATTTCGGCGATGGATGTTGTGACGGTGCCGTCGACCTGGAACGAGCCATGTTCGGCTGTGGTGCAGCAGGGAATGGCGCTCTCCAAACCAGTCGTCGGCACGATCGCCGGCGGCACGCCCGAGATGATTGTGGATGGAGAGACCGGACTTCTGGCGCCTCCCTCCGACGCTCCGGCCCTTGCCGAGGCGATCGGTCGCCTTGCGGGCGACGCCTTCCTGCGCAAGTCGATGGGTCAGGCGGGATATGCGCGGGTCGTGGAAAAGTTTTCTTTGAGCGTCATGACCGATAAGATCGAAGAGCTTTACCAGCGCGAATTCGACAAGGCGCGCGGCTCCGGCGCGTACCAAAAGGCGCTAGCGTCGTAACGCCAATGCAAGATGTGGAGGACAGCTCGATTTCTTACAAGCAATATTTTGCGCAGCTGCAGACACTGCTTGGCGAGGTGAACGAGGCGGACGTCGCGCTGGTCGGCGATCTGTTTTGGGAAAACTACAGCCGGTCTGCTCGGCTCGTGCTGTGCGGCAATGGCGGCTCCGCCGCCACGGCGAGCCATTTGGTGGCCGATTTTCAGAAGAACGGCTACCTGCTCGGCGGGCGGCCATGGGAATGCTTGGCATTGACAGATTCGACGCCTCTGCTCACAGCCTGGAGCAATGATACGAGTTACGCGAATGTATTCGCCGGTCAGGCCCGCTGCTGGCTGCGGCCAGGCGATCTGCTGGTCGCGATCAGCGGCAGTGGCAATTCCCCCAATATCCTAGCCGCCGTGGACGCCGCGAATGAGATCGGCGCGGATACGGTCGGTCTGAGCGGATATGGAGGCGGTCAGCTCGCACAGCGGGCGCGGCGTAATATTATTGTCCATTCCAACAGCATGCAGCTTGTGGAAGATGTCCATATGGCGATTGGTCATGCGCTGTATTGTTCAGTTCGAGACCGAATGTCTCTCCGAAAATAGAACCGTGTCAAAGATAGTCTCCACATTCATCGTCTCTTACGGCTGCTGTCATGTCTTAAAGGGCCGTGCGTTATGATCCATCAGGCTCCGCAATTTCTTCCGCCGCTCACTCCCGTCAACACTCTCACACAGCGCTGTTCCGTCACGCGTGAGCAGGCGTCTCATCGAATCGTGATCATGCGCGCTGGAGCGTTTGGCGATATCCTGATGGGTACACCGCTGCTGGCGGCGTTGCGCCGTGCATATCCTAACGCCTTTATCTCTTGGATTGCCGAACATTCCGAAGTCCAGGCGATCGACGCAAGCCCTTATATCGATGAATTTATTCGCTGGGACGGCCATTACTGGAAGCGTCCATTGCGAAAGGCGAATTATGTAAAGTGGCTCTGGCGCGCCTTTCACGGCTTGCGCGCCTTCCGTAAGCTGAATTGTGACATCTTCATCTCACTTCAACCAGAGGAGTGGCCGCTGATGCTGAAAGGGTTGAACGCGCCGATCACCATCGGCGTCTTCGACACGTTTCGCCGCTACAATAAAGACAAGCCAACGAGCAAGCGGACGAAGCTGTACACGTACGCCTACGCCTTTCCCGAACTGCCCGACCATCGAATCGATCAGTACTTTCTGACCTTGAAAGCGCTTGGCCTCCCGCCTTCCGACGACAAGCAAATGACGATGGGATTCACGGCGGAAGACGCAGGGGCGGTCACTGCGTTTTTAGAGCGGCATGGGGTTAAAGAAGGGCAGCCTTTTGTTGTGGATGTTCCCATGACGACCTGGCCCTCGAAGTGCTGGCCCGCCGAGCGGCACATCGCCCTATGCGATACTCTTGCGGAGCGTCATGGGCTTCCCATCGTGATGATCGGCAGTAAGCGCGAAGCAGAAGGGATCGCGGCGATCGCCGCGCAAATGAAGCATCCGCCCATCCCAGCGGCGGGTGTGATGACGTTTCGTGAAGTCGCGGCGCTGATTGCCCGCGCCAGCCTTCTCGTAAGCGGCGATACCGGCCCGATGCATGTGGCCGCCGCCGTGGGAACGCCGAACATTGCGCTCTTCGGCTCCACCGGGCCCCAATGGTATGCGCCTCAGAACAGCAGGGGCATTGTCTTGAGCCATCCCGTTCCGTGTGGTCCATGCGACCAGAAGTTCTGCGGCAACGAGGGTGAAAATCATATGCTGTGCATGAAGCTGCTAACAGTACAAGAAGTGCTGAGCGCTTCCGAAAAGCTCCTTTCATCTGTTCCGGTCGAGGGCGTCGGGCGGACATGAAGCGAATTCTGATTACGAAGATGTGGGCTTTGGGGGATATCCTCATGGCCACGCCGATCCTGCGCGCGCTGCGCCGTGAGTATCCCGGCTGCCATATCACCTGGCTTGTGGAGCGCCAGTACGCCGAATTGTTACAAGGCACGCCGTTTATCGATGAAGTGATTGCCTTCGATTCCGCGTCGTGGCGCCGATACTACCGTTATGGTCAGATTATCCCATATTTGAAGGTTTCCACGCAGCTCCGGCGCCGTTTGAACGCCGCAAAGTACGACATCTCCATCAACTTGACTGCGGAGAAGTGGTGGTCGCTGTGGTTTAATGCGGCCCCGATCCGTATCGGCCTTTTTCCGCGCCGACGGGAGGGATTGATTGGACGAGTTTACACGAAAACCATTCCTCGGACCGGTGACCCGTGGCTGCATAACACCGAGCACTATTTGCTGGCGGCTGCGGCTCTCGGCATTTCCGCTCCTTTCGAGAAGCAAATGGTTGTCGGAATTACGCCCGAAGACCATAAGTCTGCCGACGACTTCTTGAGCGCAAGCGATGGCTACGATCCCAGCAAGCCCGTTTTACTCTTGCATCCTGGTACTAGCCAGGACAGCAAGTGTTGGCCGGCGGCTCATTTTGCCAAAGTCGCGGATGCAATGGCGGATCGGTTCAACATCGTTGTCACTGGCAGTCCCGGCGAGCGGGCGCTCGCGCAGAGTGTCGCGGACAGCGCCAAAGTCGCTCATCCTCTTGTGGCGGCGGGCGCTTTGCCGAATGTAAGGCAAACTGCTGCTTTGGTGGATCGCGCCGCCGTGGTTGTCACGGGCGACACAAGCATTTTGCATATTGCCTCGGCGCTTGATACTCCGATGATCGGCATCTATGGAAGCACGCGCCCAAAAGACAATGCGCCACTGTTCGGGCGTAATGTTCTTCTCTACGATGACACTGTTCCCTGCTCGCCCTGCTACAAGTCCTCCTGCCCGCTCAAAGGTGAGGATTTCATGCGATGCATGACTCAAATATCCCCTGCGAAAGTTCTAGAATGCGTCGAAAACGCACTTTCCAAAGATAGCCTGTAAATATTACGAATGTTTGCCCGCTTACTTCGCTTGCCTTCATAAAACCTATGTTATAATAAGTAGGCATTTAGACTTGGATTGTGCTTGCTTGTTGCAGACCTTCCATTGTCGACACAATTATCCAGCTTTTCGAGCCGACTTCATGTCGGTCGCCAATCCGGTATGAAGTTTCCCAAGTCACGGCGACCACGCCATTCCAACGAATAATAATCGAGCATCGTTTCGCCAGGAGGAAATCATTGCGCGCTAGTGATACCATGACCAGAACTCTCTCTCTCATTGCGGCAGCAGCCGCCATTACCGGCCTCGCCGGGTGCGGCGGCGGAGGCGGAGGCGGCGACAACGGCGGGACGGCGACGCCCGCTACAAACGCACTGCGTAACTTTATGCCCGGGGATTCTTGGAATTACTCCGTGACAGCGGACATTGTCCAAACTGCCGGCAGCACAATCCGCTTAAAGGACGGCAACTACACGCGCTCCATTGGCGTTTATGACGGAGGTGTCGGCATAAGTTTGACCGAAAGCATGTCCCTGAGCTATTATGGCGGCTTCGGTGAGAACGAAACCAACGTCTCGCACATCGTTAACGGCGGTAACGGGATCTTTCAAAAAAGTGATACCCGCGACATTGATGGGAATGAGGAGTATGCGGATCCATTCAATAAATTTGAGGGATCATTCAGCGGCTCGCAGCAAATTCTTCCCGTGAATTTTGACGACTCCACCGGGTTTGCTTCGGACAATAGCTACGGCGCGCGTGGCGTATTTATTAAAGGTACGCCGGCTGGCCCAGGCGACCCGCCTGTCCCGCCTGCCGTGCCGGATGAATGGACGGAAGTTATCCTTAATCATGAGCATTTTGCGATGGCGGTCGTCGGTAAGGAAGATGTTAATACTGGAGCCGGCAAGTTCTCAACATTCAAGTGTTCTGTTTCGGCTCACTATGTGACGCAGGGAATTACTATTGATGGAACGGCATGGTGGGCTCCGCAATTAGGATCTTTCGTTAAGGAAAACCTAACGCGTCAGCTTCCTGGAGTTGGCACCGAGCATCTTTCCTTTACTCTGAAGTCTTACCACCTGGCGCCATCCGCTGGTGTGAACGTGAAGGGAAAATAGACGGCGGTATCGAAATAATAGCGGGCGGAGCTCTGCTCCGCCCGCTATTGTTGTCAATCTATGTGGTTTACCGTTTGCTACATCAATAAATGCTGGTGTTAACATATTATTAGTACAATAAAATATTGGATCTGAATACAGAAAAAAAGTAAAATTTAATACCTTCTTAACATTAAATGCGCCTCATTATATGCTACACTCTTAAATCGAACTATATTTAAGGGTGGTCACAATGTCTAAACTGAGAAAAACATCGTTTTTCGCAAAGTCCGTCGCTCTCGCTGCATGCACAATCAGCGTTCTGGCAATGACCGGGTTAAAAGCTCATGCCACATGGACAGGTAGTTACGTTAACTATGATACAGCGATTACGCCGTTGATTAGCAGTCAGGTGGTATACAACAACGTCCAATATACCTTTGCTGTGAACTCAAATAGCAATATTCGATATTCGACATATAATGGGACTGTTCGAAGTGTTGGACTTTCTGTACCCAATAATGCAGTTACCTACGCTGCTATAAATCCGGTTGTTTATAGCAACAAGCTGTATCTATTCATTACAGATACAGCTGGACACATTTCGTATACGACTTATAACGGCGTGTCATGGTCCATTTACGTCTCTGTTCCGAATAACGGATTGACACCTTATTTGATTTCAACGTCTTCAGTAGTGTATGGCAATCAGCTGTATCTATTTCTTATTGGGACTGATGGACATGTTTATCTCACAAAATTCAATGGCGTGAGTTGGACGACTTACAGCGCAGTTCCTGATAATGGCCTTACAAATACAAATGTCACAACTGTTACTACCGCCAATGCTCTGTATCTTTTCCTTGTAGGAACAAATGGTCAGCCCTATCTTACAGTCTTTAACGGAACAACATGGTCAGGATATGGAGCAGTTCCTCCAGCTGCGGTTACACATGCTGCTGTCTCTGCTACCGTTTACAATGGTGCGATCCAACTGTTCCTAGTCGGTACAGATGGGCATATTTACTACAGCTCTACTGGGGCAATTGTAATTGGTGGAAGCAACAACGTTCCTTGGACAGGGTATACGGAGGTTCCTGGTAGTGGCTACACTTTTAACAATGTGCCAGTATCGTCGTCTGTGTTTAACAATAAGGTGTATGTCGATCTCCTTAGCACGACTAATTTAATTTACGAGACATATCAGTACTAATTTCAGCTTTCGCTTACCGGCAAAGAAGGAGCTTCGCGCTTCGCTATGGAATATGGCAGGGGATGCATAATGCATCTTCTGCCATATTTTTTGCCGCGCTGCTGAAGGAAGTGTATGAACGAAGTCAATCTCCAGAATTATCGGATCGGCGATGGGAACCCGCTTGCCGTGATCGTCGGACCGTGCATCATTGAAAGTCTCGATCTCTGCCGCGAGGTGGCGGCGGAGGCGAGCGCGGTCTGCCGCGATCTTGGCCTGTCTTATATCTTCAAGGCGAGCTTCGACAAGGCGAACCGTTCGTCGGGCGCGTCGTTTCGTGGTAAGGGTTTGGAAGCGGGCCTGGAAGTGCTGGCGGCGATCAAGGCCGAGTTCGGCGTTCCGGTGCTGACGGATATCCATGAATCGTGGCAGGCCGCGCCGGTGGCGGAAGTCGTCGATGTCCTGCAAATCCCGGCCTTCTTGTGCCGCCAGACCGATCTGCTGCTGGCCGCCGCCGCGACGGGACGGGTCGTCAATGTCAAAAAGGGCCAGTTTTTGGCGCCCTGGGATATGAAGAACATTGTGGACAAAGTCGTTGGGGCGGGTGACTCCAACCTTCTGCTGACCGAGCGTGGGGCGAGCTTCGGCTACAATACTCTGGTGGTGGATATGAAGTCTCTGCCCATAATGCGCGGGCTGGGATACCCGGTGATCTTTGACGCGACGCACTCCGTACAGCAGCCTGGCGGCCTGGGGACGATCAGCGGCGGCCAGCGCGAGTTCATCCCGCATCTGCTGCGCGCGGCGGTGGCGGCGGGCGTGGACGGCCTGTTCATTGAGGCGCATCCCGATCCCGAACACGCGCTTTCCGACGCGGCGACGATGCTGCATTTGAAAGATCTGCGTGGGCTGCTGGAGCAGGCCGTGGCGATTGATGCAATCGTGAAGCCGGCGCTTCGGGCAGTAGCGAAATAAGATTGCCGGCGGTTAAAACCGCGCCTAGAAGTGCACGATGCCCAAAGGGCGCCCACCCTCCGGGCACTCCAGAGAACGTGATCGCAAGCGTTTGTTTTCTGGAGTCCACGTAGGTGGACATCGTGCACTTCTAGGCCGGGCGCCCTTTGGGCGTTCAATCGCCGGCAATCTCGTGGTCAATGGATTGCCGTGAGGAAATAATGGCCGGAAATTCTCTCTTTGATGACCTTCAGCGCATTCCGGATGTCGCATCCGATGTTTTTCAGAAATCGCAGCGCGGCTCGGCGTTCGTGGGACGTTCCGGCATTCGCTCCGTCGTAATCGCCGGGGTGGGAGAAGCCGCGCTGGCGGCCGAGCTCTTTGCGGCCTCCGTGCGTGATGTGCTGGCCGCGCCTGTGCTTGTGTGTTCGGAGCCGACGCTTCCGGCGTACGCTGGGCGAGATACACTGGTGGTTGTCCTGTCGGCCAGCGGTGATGCGGAGGAGCCGGTGCAGGTTCTTTCGGACGCGGCTGAGCGCGGCGCATCGATTGCGGTGATCGCCGGCGGCGGGCGTTTGATCGAGATGGCGGATGCTCAGGAGTTTCCGCAGGTCCGCCTGCCCGAGGAAGCGCTCGCGCCCACTATTGAGCTTGCCGCGCTGTTCTTCGCGCTGTGGGGCGGGTTCAGCAGCGTCTTCATGCCGGTGGACCTGCGGCTAATGGATGGTGAGACGCAGGCCAACCAAACGCTGGGATTGCTGCGACGCCAGCGCCGCGCCTTTGCTCCGGAGCAATCCGCCGATTCCAACCCCGCGCGCCAGCTGTCGGCCGCGCTGGAGGACACAACTCCTGTTGTCTTCGGCAACGGTGAAATCGGGGCGGCGGCGGCTCGCGCCTGGCGCTCGCGTTTTCGCACGGTCGCCGAACGGTTCGCGCTTTACGATGAGCTGCCCAGCCCTCTCGGCTATCTGAACGCCGGACCGGCCGCGCACATTGCGGGCGGCGCTGACTTTACCGGGATCGTACTGCACGAAGGGGAAGAAACGCCGACGCTGACGCGTCAGGCCGAAGTCGCGGCGCGCGAGATGAGCGGCCCGTGCCATCAAATCTCCCTCGACGGCGAAACGGCGCTGGAGCGATTGTGGGGCGCGGTGTATCTCGCCGATTGGGCGGCGTTCTATTCGGCGCGCTAGCCGGCTGTGCTATAATTGCTTATGCTCGACCTCCATCAAGTGCTTGCGGATATCAGCGCGGTCGGCGGCGAGGCGCAGCGGCGCTATCAGAAAGTCGCGACGCAAATGGCGACCGCGTTGCGCCAGGCGCGCCTGGACGGCGAAGAATGGTCCGCTGCAAAGACGAAGATCGAAACGCCCAGCGAAAAAGCCTCCTGGCTCGTGGCCGCCTGCGGCCACGAATCGCCCGCCGCCGCGCATCCGCTTCCCTACATCGCTCCCACGACTTACACCGCCATCGCGACTGATGGCTCTCAGATCCCGCTCGACCGGCACGCCATCGCCCAGTGTTATCTAATCAATGTCGGCGAGATCGTGCTGCATTATGGCGGACGAGATCGTCCCCGGCTGTCGTCGCAGGCGACATTGTTTTACAAGGATGAGGACATCTATCCCAAGGACGATCGCGGTGAAACGATCCCTCTGTCGGAAAAGATGATCGCCAATCGCCGTCTGCTGGCTGAAAGCGCGGCCCTCGCTGCGCTGATTGCCGAGAACCACGAGCGTCATGCAATCGCCCTCGTCGACGACCCTCTCATTGTTTATGTCTCCCAGGGCGAATCGGATAAAGAGCAGGAACGGGTGATCGCCGAGTTCTGCCAGATGCTCGAAGCCGCGCAGACATGCAAAACTCCCGTCGCTGGTTATGTCAGCCGCCCCGCTCATCGTGACTTGGTCGGCGCCCTTCGCCTGACCCTCTGCGGCGACGGCTGCGCCCACGGCCTGGAAGCCCTATGCCGGGAACTGGTCGGCGTGACTGACGCCCAGCTCTTCTCGGTTCTGCTCAGTCAGCCCGGTGATCGCTCGCCCGTATTCGGCAGCGCTTCGCCCACGCTCAAGCAATATCCCGAAGCGCAAAAGATTTCGTTCTTTTATCTCAACACCGGTGGTGAGATCGCGCGTGTCGAAATCCCCGCCTGGGTCGCCGAAAACCCCGAAATGCTCGACCGCGTGCATGTGCTTTGTTTCGACCAATCGGCGAAAGGGCAGGGGTACCCGGTCGCGCTCAGCGAAGCGCACGAGCGCGCGGTGGTGCGCGGCCCGGACCGCGAGGCGTTCTTTCACTTGCTGGAGCAAAGCTTGATCCGCAATAACATCCCCGCACTGCAAACGCGTAAGGCCCTGGCGAAGAGGACACGGGTGCTATGAGGGGCGGTTGACGGATCACCTATTCAAGACTATAATGACACGAACATACTTTTTGGCGGGAGACGAACACGATGCCCTATGAAGGACGCGCCGCAGTGCTGAACGAGGCGGGACGCGATGTGGAGCTGGAAGACATCACGCTGGAAGATCCCGGACCGGGCGAAGTGCTGGTCAAGATGGTCGCATCGGGCGTTTGCCACACGGACCTGCATGTCAAGAATATGAATGGCATGGGGATGGCGTTTCCGATTTTGCTCGGACATGAAGGCGCGGGGATCATTGAAGCGGTCGGCGAGGGCGTGACGAATCTGAAGCCCGGCGATCCGGTGGTGATTGCGTACCGTGCGCCGTGCGAGCAATGTCCGGCGTGTCTGCGGGGCGATCCGCGCCGCTGCTGGGTCGCGCTGCGTCCCAAGCAGCGCATTCGCCGCAAGCGGGACGGCGCGCTGCTTGCGCAGGTGCTGCGTTGCGGAACCTTTTCCACCCATACGATTGTTCATGCAAAAGCGGCGATCAAGATGCCGGCGGAAATGCCGCTCGACAAGGCGTGTCTGATCGCTTGCGGAGTTATTACGGGAGTAGGGGCGGCGCTGAATACCGCGCCGGTCTTCGCGGGAGCAAATGTCGCGGTCTTTGGATGCGGCGGCGTGGGAATCTCTGTGATCCAGGGCGCGAAGCTGGCGCATGCAAAAAGAATTATCGCAGTCGATCTGTCCGAGCGCAAATTGGAGTGGGCGAAGGATTTCGGCGCGACAGATGTGGTGAATGCGTCCGAGGGTGATCCGGTGGCGCGGGTGCGCGAGATCGCGGACGGCGTCGGTGTGGATTTCGCCTATGAAGCCGTGGGCATCCCGAAGACAATCGAGCAGGCGATTGCGTCGCTGGCGTATGCGGGAACGGCCGTGCATATTGGCCTCCCCGAGGACGAGCAGCACGTCAATTTAAATTTTGGAAACATGGACACCGGCGTTTACTGGAACAAGGCGACGATCAAGGTCTGCCACTGCGGCGATGCATTGCCGTCCAATGATTTTCCATTACTCGCCCAGCTGTATCTGCAAGGGCAATTGAAGCTGGACGAAATGGTGACCGCGACAACCACGCTGGATCAGGTGAACGAAGCCTTCCATGCGATGGAGGGCGGGGACGTCCTTCGAAGCGTAATTCTCTTTTAATTTGCGTTTGACGCAAATGGAGGAGGAAACGTGAAGGTCGTGGGTGAACTAACAGGGCGACCCTGAATGTTGGAAAGGCAAGTTGAGTGCCGGAACTGCCGGAAGTTGAGACGCTGAGGCGAGGGCTGGAGCGCCGTTTGACGGGACGAACCATCACGGGCGGCCGTGTCCTGGTTTCGAAGATGGTGAAGGGGAGTGTGGACGATCCGGACGAGTTTCTCGCCCGAATCCATGGCTCCAAGATTGAATCCATCGGTCGTCGCGGCAAATACTTGATTTTTTCGTTAGATTCTGGGTACTATTTACTGTTGCATCTCAAGATGCGCGGCCAGATTGTTGTTGTCCCGGTGAATACGCCGGTCGATAAGTATCTGGCGGTGGCTCTGGAGATCGACGGTTCCGACGAGATGCGTTTTCACGATATGTGGACCTGGGGTGAGATCCGGTTCATGAATTCGGAGGAACTCGCATCGCATCCCGGCCTTGCGGCCATGGGCGTGGAGCCGTTGTCGGAAAGTTTTACTGTGCCTGCCTTCGCGGATGCGCTTCGTAGAAAAGCGCGCACGACGATCAAAGCTGCGCTGCTCGACCAGAGCGTGGTGGCGGGTGTTGGTAATATATACGCGGATGAGTCGCTGTTTCGTTCCGGAATTCGGCCGACGCGTGTAGCAGGTTCGCTGAGCGATGGGGATGTCGAGCGCTTGCGCGCACAAATACGTGCGGTGCTGGAGGCGGCCACCGGAGACGGAGGCACGCTGAGCGACAATTACGTGGACGCCGATGGCAACGCGGGCCGTTATACGCCGCAAGTCTATGATCGAGGCGGACAGCCGTGCGACCATTGCGGAGCGATACTGGAGCGCCTTCGGGTAGCGGGACGGGGAACCGTCTTCTGCCCGGTGTGCCAGGGTTAGACGTTTGGGAGAACGCCGATCCGGAATATTGAACATTAAACTCTCCTAGAACAAAAACTGTACTTGAATTATCGAATTCTGGGATCTGAAGATCCCACTGCTGAGGAGCACTACGAAACTATGTCGGCCGTATCTGAAGATGTTGTGACGAGCGAACAGGCCACCCCAGTGGCGACGGACGCGAATCCCGAGGCCACCGCGCAGACCACCGCGCCTGCGGCTGGAGTCGGAGGGACCCCGCCGTCCGTCCCAGCGGCGAAAGCCGCACCCACGGCCCCCGCAAGCGCCCCGTCCACTCCTTTTGGCGGCGACGCTGGAAGCGTGAACCAATCCGACTTCGAGAGCATGTTCAAAGAGCTCTCCGAAGGCGACGTCGTTGTGGGCACGGTTGTCCATATCGACAAGGATGGCGTTCTCGTGGATGTCGGGAGCAAGAGCGAAGGCATCGTGCGCCCGAATGAGCTGTCCCGCGAGCCCTACGATAATATTGAGGATGTCGTCAAAGTCGGCGACTCGATCAAGGTTGTCGTGATCGGACGTGACAACGAGGACGGCAATCTGCTGCTCTCGAAGAAGCGCGCCGATTTCGAAAAGGCCTGGGACAAAGTCATCGAGGCGATGAACGATGGCACGATCCTACACGCCATGGTCAGCGAGCGCGTCAAGGGCGGTCTCGTGGTCGATCTGGGCATCCGGGGCTTCGTCCCCGCCTCCCATGTCGGCTCCGGTGATTTTAAGCACCAGAACCTGGACAAGTTCGTCGGCCAGAGCATTCCGCTCAAGGTCATCGAAGTGGATCGCGACCGCCGCAAGGTTGTCCTGTCCCATCGACTGGCGACCGAGGAAGAGCGCGAGCAGCGCAAGACCGATACGCTGAACTCCTTGAAGGAAGGCGATGTCCGTAAGGGTATCGTTCGCCGCGTCACCGACTACGGCGCCTTCATCGACCTGGGCGGTATCGACGGCCTGCTGCACGTTTCGGAGATGTCCTGGTCCCGGATCAAGCATCCGAGCGAAGTGGTGAAGAACGGCCAGGAACTGGACGTTATGATCCTCAAGCTTCGGCTGGATCAGAACCGCATCAGCCTTGGTCTGCGCCAGATCCTTCCCGATCCGTGGTCGGAAGTCGCCGGCAAGTACAATGTGGGCGACACGATCAAAGCGACCGTTTCCCGCCTGGTGCCGTTCGGCGCCTTCGTCAGCCTGGAAGATGGTGTTGAAGCCATTATCCCGAACAGCGAACTGTCCGATCGCCGCGTCTCCAAGCCGAGCGACGTCGTCAATCCTGGCGACGAAATCGAGGCCAAGGTTATCGAGATGCGTCCGGAAGAGCGCAAAATGACGCTGTCGATCCGCCGCATGGTGGAATCGGCGACGCCGCGCGAACCGTACGTTCCCGAGCCCGACATGGGCGGCGGCCGTGGCCGCGAAGGCCGTGATCGCTTCGAGCGTGGCGGCGAAGGCCGCGCGACCGAAGGCGGCCGCAACGACGCCCCGCGCAGCGGAGCCGATCGTGGTCCCGATCCGAGCCGTGAGCGACGTCGCCGTGAAGGCGGCGGTGGCGGCGGCCGGTCCCGAGGCGACTCGAACTACGGCGGCGACGTGGAAGATGACTACAAGGAATACAAGAACTACCGCGCCAACCAGCGTGAGGAGACCTTCGGAACCAGCTTGGCTGACGTTCTTGGCGGTC
>NZ_JBDSQY010000247.1:0-14770 GCF_039929585.1 Capsulimonas sp. | reverse complement strand
GGTTTGCTGGCCGACGGCGCGCTGCGCGCCGACGGCGGGCGAGGGACGTTTGTTGGGAACGCCGGCGACGCCGCCCGGGCCGATCAAACGCCAAAGTCCGTTGCTCCCCGCATGATCGCTTTGATTTACGATCAATCGTTCAACCCGACGGATCTCGGCGCGCAGTCGATCCCTCGCGCAATCTATCATAAGTTTTTGGCGGAAGAAGCCAACTGCCGATTGCTCACGTTCGACACACATGGCGACACTCCGGAGCGGATCGTGGAGCTGGAAGCCCACGCGCTCGACGCCGTGGAAGCCGAGGGCGTCGCCGGGGTCATCATCTGGCACAGCGGCGGCGAAACCACGCTGCCACAAATCCGGCGGATTATGGACCGTGGCGTCCCTGTCATTTTCATGGATCGCTATCCGGCCGCGCTTGACTGCGACTTTGTAGGCGTGGATGATGAATGCAGCGGCCAGGAAGCCACGGAGTATCTGCTGAGCCTGGGGCACCGACGTATTGCATTTCTCGCGCCACTGGAAAACATCACGACGATCGACCAGCGTTTCTCCGGATACAAGCGCGCCCTGAATATGGCCGGCATCGTGCCGGCTTCAGAGCTCATTTGCCGCCCGCCGTACACGCTCAGCTTGAATATCGTCACGTTGAAGGAACAGCTTCAGCTCGCCGCCGCGTCACTGGCCGCTCTGGAGGAGCCGCCCACGGCGGTGTTCGCCGTCAACGATTTGCTCGCCCACTATTACGTTGCGGCCGCAAAAGAGATCGGACTCTCCGTTCCACAAGATATCAGCGTCATTGGTTTCGACGATATGGATCGCTATTCGCCCTCACCGCAGTTCCTAACAACGATGCGCCAGCCCTTTGAAATTATGGGCGAGCGCACCGCGGAGCTGCTGCTCAAACGACTGATGGCGCCGGAACAGCGCACCTATCAGCACATTCTGCTGCCGACCAAGCTCATCGTCCGTCAGTCATGTCGCTCTCGGTAAGATCGCTTGGCGTTACAGTCAACAATCGTGAATTCCTTGAATTCTCAATCCTGAGAATAGATCAAGAAAATGAAGGAATAGCGACTAGACACTCTAAATTTGATGAATTATAATGAGTGCAACAAACCCTAGAATTATATACATATTACAATATAGTATATGTGAAAGTTATTATTGAATTAAGTATGAATAATTATCAATAATGACAAGAGGATAGATCAATAAATCGAAGGGATTGAGACTAGACTTAGAGCGATCACTGCTATATAATAAATACATGAGGAACGCGCCTCTGTATCTTATTCGTCCAAGCGGCGTATTTAGTTTCATTTCGTTACATTGAGGAATACTATGAACATCCGAAAAGGCTTTACTCTTATCGAACTTCTCGTTGTTATCGCAATTATTGCGATACTTGCCGCGATTCTCTTCCCTGTCTTCGCTAAAGCGCGGGAGAAGGCCCGCCAGATCTCGTGTTTGAGCAACGAAAAACAGCTCGGACTCAGCTTCCTGCAGTACGTGCAGGACAACGACGAGCGGCTGCCCGCGGCCTGGGACGCCAACCGCTCACCCCGCATAAACTGGGGACAAGAGATCTTCCCTTATGTGAAGAGCCTCCAGGTGTTCGTCTGCCCATCCAACTCCAAAGTGCTTAATGTCAACGGCGGGTTGATGGGGCAGAGCGATGGCCAGGACCCAAAAATCCCGGCTTCTTACGCCATGAACGCTGACCTTGGCTTCTTGAACGGCGGCCAGCCGAACTACTCGCCGTATCATGGCATTGCGGGAATCGACAAGCCGGCCTCCAAGATCATGATCTCGGAATCGCAGGCCGGCGACGCTCACACGCACTGGCCAGACTGGTGGTCCTGCGGCGGAGCCGTCTGCGACGCCTCCAACGCGACTAGCGCCAGCATGTACAACGCGATGTTCGCCGGCCATGTGGGGCGGGTCAATGTCGTTTACTGTGATGGTCACGCCAAATCCATGAAGCCCGTCGATCTCGTCACGCCGCTCAGCCAGTTCGGCCAGGTCGATCCCTACAGCGCTTACGCCAATGGCGATACGAACTGCAAGATCAACCCGACCGACCCCGCACAGGGCGGAGATGCGATCAACTGCGATACGCCTAACCCAAGCGCGGTCGCCGCGATGGCTGCTCTGAGCCAGAAGTACAACTAAATCTGCTGACGGTTTAGGGACTAAGAGTGGACGGCGACTTTCGACGAGAGTCGCCGTCTCTCTTTTTGAGTCGGTGAAATGTTTTACGAGATCGCTGGGAAATGAAATATACGAAACTCCGCGCTGCCGCCGTCATCTGCGCCCTGCTAGGGCTCCTTTTTGACGCTAAGGTTTATGCGGCGCAAACGCTGCCGGGAGTTGCCGGGGATGGTGTTACAGACGATACGACCGCATTGCAAACCGCGCTGGATGCGGCAGGCAAAAGCGGGACGGACGTTTCCCTGGAGGCAGGCCAGTATCTGATCAAGGGCAGTCTGAAGGTGCCGCCGGGCGTCGCGCTTCGAGGAACCTGGGAAACGCCGCATCATGGCGCCTGGGATCACGGGACGACGCTGCTGCTCACCGGCGGGCGCGGGCAGGAGAATGGTCCCGCCGCAATCACGCTTCAGCAAAGCAGCTCATTGACAGGCGTCACGATGGTCTGGCCGGAAGAAACGGCCGACAACATCGTTCCGTACCCTTGGGCCATCCATGGCTACGGGATGCACAACACGGTTGAGAACGTCACGCTGGTCAATGCCTACCAGGGCATCAAGATCGGTCAGCCGTCGAGCGAGCTGCATTTGATCCGAAATGTGTTCGGGTGCGTACTGCGGCGCGGCGTTTTTATCGATTCCACCACGGATATCGGCCGGATCGAGAACGTTCACTTCAACACACACTACTGGATGCGCAGCGGATACCCTTCGATCCAGCTGGCGAAAGGCGATACCGGCAGATATGTGACCGGCTTTACCGAGAAAAATTTGGAAGCGTTTATTTTCGGACGCTCGGACTGGGAATATGTGTTGAACACCTTTGTCTGGGGCGCGAAGATAGGCTATCGGTTTATCAAGACCCCAGAAGGCTCGTGTAACGGGCAGTTTATGGGAATCGGCGCGGACGCCTGCGCCATCGGCGTGCTGGTGGATCATCTTCAGGGCATCGGCATTCAGGTAACAAACGGCGAGTTCACGGCGTTTGTCGGTGAACCCAACGCTGGGATCGTCATTTCGCCCACGGCGACCGGCGCGGCGCAGTTCGTCAACTGCAACTTCTGGACGACGCCCGGCGGCGCCATCCAGGTCCACGGCAATACGCAAGTCACGATCAACGCCTGCCATTTCGCCGAAGGGGCGAAGGGCGGCGTCATCCAAGCCGATAAGGGCCACCTGATCGTCAGCAGCAACAGCTTTGCCGCCACGGGAAAATCTGTATCCCTAAAGCCGGGAGTGCGCTCGGCGATTGTCACCGCCAACTCGCAGCCCGGGGGCTTGGTGGTGGAGAACAAGATCGGCGCCTATGCCCAGATCGCGCTGAACGAAATCGCCTACCAATTTCCGGAGTCGCTGACGGCGCACTATCGGATCAACATTGGCGCCAGCGGCGATGAAGAGTTTCTCGGCGACGGATGGGGCGGCGGCGAGGACGCGGACAGCGATCCGCCCAGCATTCGCTCACAGTTCAAAACGGCGCGCTGGACGACCGGCGACGCCTCGCTCCGACTCCCCGTGAAGCCGGGCGCGGCCTACACGCTGACGGTCTGGCTTCTGACACGCGGCAACACACCCATACAAACACTCCTGGCGGCGGGAGTTAAGAAGGCGGCGTCGGTCGGCAAAGTCGAAAAGCTCGTTCTGCAAATTCCGGCTTCGGCCACCAAGGGGCGCAGCGCCCTTGACGTCAAAATCGCGGGGAAGGCATGGTCGCCATCGAAGGTCATCCCCGGCAGCAATGACGCCCGCCTGCTTGGCGCTCGGGTCTTCGGTGTGGAGATGAAATCTACTGGCGGACCGGCGGCGGCCAAGGTGGTTAATGAGTAGTAATCCTGTGGGGCGGAGGGGCCGAACACCTACACATCATAAATTGCAATAAATGCACGTTAAAGGCAGATAAGATCATGGTTAAGATACGTACTCTCATCGGAGCGCTCTCGCTGCCGCTGGCGGCGGCGAGCCTGGCTTCGGCGGCTCCGGTAAACTCGTTTGAGCCGGCGACCGGCTCGATTGTCGACAAGCGATGGCAGTCCGGCCTGCCGCTGGGCGGAATCGGCGTCGGCAAGATTGAATTGATGACGGATGGCTCGTTCGGCAACTTCACGAACCAGCACAACTGGGATCGCCCGTATGCCTGGGCAAAAGGCGCGTTCGCCGCCGTCCGCGTTAAGAGCGCCGGTGGGCAGCCGGTCGCCCGAATGCTCCGTCTCAAGAGCGATGGCGAGTATGCCGGCGTCCAGAACGTTGCGCACACCAAAATGCAAGGCTGGTTTCCCCGCGCACAGCTCGACTACACCGACCCGGATCTGCCGATCAAGGTGCGCCTGAATGCATTTTCGCCATTAATTCCGCACAACGCCAAGGATTCTGGCCTGCCCATCGCATGCCTCGACTATGTTCTGACTAATCCCACGAATAAATCCGTCAGCGCGACAATCGCGTTGGCTTGGCCGAACCTGCTGGGGTGGGGCGGCAAGGGCGGCGTCACCTGGGAAGATTTGAGCGGAAACGCGCAAAGCGTGGCGACCGTTGGACAGCTCACGGGCCTGCGCTATACGACCACGCAGAAGTACGACGATCAGCGGCAGAATGTGCTGGGAGAAGACTTCGTGAGCGTTCGTAAGGACGCCGGCGTGGATGTCTCAACCTGTACGGCCTGGGACGCCGGCGCAGGGACGCCTTCCTTCTGGAGCGACTTCGCGGCCTCGGGCACGCTTCCCGCATCGATTCCAGGAGCAGCCCCACAGCCCGCCGGCGCGGTCGCTGCCACCGTGACGCTCGCTCCCGGCGAGATGCGCACCCTGCACTACTATGTTGTGTGGGCAATGCCCAATATGCTGATGGTCAACCCCATCAAAAACTACACGGGAACGTACGACGAAGCGCCGGCTCGTATTCCCAGCCTGACGGATACGAATTCCGAGCGCTGGACGACCCAGCGCGGCATGCATACCGGGGACAGTCTGATCGTCGATCTCGGCAAGACGCTCACACCGACGGAGCTGATTTTGAAGAGCGGCGAAGGCGCATCGCCCAGCGACTATCCGCGCGGCCTGAAAGTCGAAGTCTCGAACGACAAGGACGCCTGGACGACCGTGGCGGAAAAGACCAAGGAAGAGATGTTCGAGTCACTCGCCAAAGTCGCGTTGACCCCGACCGCCGGACGCTATGTGCGCCTGACGAACCTTGGCGACGACGGTCTCTTCTGGAGTATCTATGGGATGGGCGTTCGCGTCAAAGAGCAGGACGCCGTGCTCGACCCAACAAACGTGACGGCGCGCATGCCGCACGCCGATCTGACGATCGACAACACGCAGGCCGGGCATTTCTGGCAGAACTATTGGAGCGACGGCCTCAAAATCGCCGACTACGCCGATAAGAACACCGATCGCCTGCTCAAAGAGACAAAGGCCTGGCAGGATCCCGTCCTGAAATCGAACATCCCATTCTGGCTGAAGCTCAAGCTCATCAACTGCGCTTTCCCGATGTTCTCCAACACCGTCCTGACCAAAAAGGGCGAGTTCAGCGTGCTGGAAAGCCCGATCGAGATGGGCGGAGCGCTGGGAACGATGGATCAGCGGATGGCGTCGCACGCCTTTATGACCGCCTTCTTCCCCGAACTGGACCGAGCGGAGCTGGAGCAGTTCGCCGCATGCCAGATGCCCGATGGCCGCATTACGCACTTCGACGGTAATGTCCATGTGGCGATGGTGACGCCGCATGTCAATTACGGCATCACGGATTGGCCGGACCTGTCGACATCCTGGGTGAGCCAGGCGGTGAAGCTCTATCGATGGACCGGGGACAAGTCGTTTTTAGAGCGCACGCGCCCACATATCCAGAACGCCATGGAGTGGCTGCGCAAGGACGGTGAAGACTATGAATTCATCCCCGCCGGCGGCAGCACCTACGATTATGAGACGCTTCCACGGGGCCAGTTCATCTACTCGGCCTCATGCTATCTTGGCGCGCTGCGCGCCGCCTCGGCTGTCTCCGCTCCCGCAGAGGCCGTCAAGTACAATAAGACGTTTGGCAAAGTACAAGCCTCCGTCATGAAGAACCTCTGGACAGGGACATATTTCCGCAAGTGGAAGCAGCCGTCCACGGGGCGCACGGTCGACGATAGTTTTATCGCTAATCTGGCTGGCGACTGGATGACGCGCATTTCCGGCTTGCCGACGACGCTGGATGACAAGATCGTCCACCAGAGCATCGCGCAGACTATGGCGCGGCACCAGAAGCCGTTCTTCCCGATGCCGCCGATGCAGGTGACGACCGAAGGGAAGATCACTACGGCGTCTTGTTATTCGCTTCAGCACGAGCCGTATCTCGGCTGCGAGGCGATCTACGATAACTATGTGGACGATGGTCTGGAAACCATTCGCCGCCTGTACTTCTCCATTTGGGAGGAGAACAACAGCCCATGGGATCAGTCACTTTGCTACGATGCTTCGAGTGGGCGCAAGGGTGGGCTGCCGACGTACATGACCTGTCCAACGACGTGGTTCGTACTGAACGCGCTCGGCGGAACATCGATCGATGTTCCCAACGGCCGACTGTATGTCTCGCCCCGGCTTGCGTCGGCGCAGACCGAAATGCATATCCCTGTCTATCTGTCGCGCTTCTGGGGAACGCTGGACTACGTCCCGGCCAAGAACAAGCTGACGCTTACCATCAGCAAAGTCTTCGGCGCGAACGCCGAGCTGCAGAACGCGCTCTACCATCTGCCGGGCGCCAAGGGGGATTCGGCGCCGGAAACGGTGACGATCCGCTCCGTGGCGGCCGATGGCGACGCTCAGCCGATCACGCTCGCCACGCCGTTCACGGTCAAGGAAGGCGCAGTATTGGATCTCTCGTCGCAGATCGGTCGTCTCGCCATCCCGAAGCGCACTGACATCGTCAATTTCGAAGTGCGGGCGCCGCTCAACCGGCCCGGACTGCCGGCGACAAAATGGACGGTCACGGACAATCTGCACGACAACCCGCAGCTGGCGTCGATCATCGGTCAGGACGCGCTGGACGGCAACCCGGAATCCCGCTGGACGACCGGGCGCGGACTTCAGGCGGGAGACGCCTTCACGCTGGACATGGGCGCGGCGCAAAAGGTTGCAAGGCTCGTGCTGGACGACTCTCAGTTTCCCGGCGACTTCCCGCAGGGGTACAAGGTTGAGGCGAGCAAGGACGGAAACGCCTGGTCGACTGTCGCTGAGGCGACGCCGGAAGCCACGGTCGCCGCAGTCAAGGGCGGCGTTCTGACGATCGGCTTCACTCCGGTCGAGGCGCGCTTCTTCCGTGTCACAAGCACCGGCGAACATAGCCTCTGGTGGTCTGTCGCGGAAATCGCTGCGTATGCCCAGTAGGGCTTGAGAAGCTCTCCGTATCACATTGTTTGGAAATAAGTTATGAACGTTTACGATAACTCGCAAAATACCGGCGTCCTCACCGATGCGCCTCCCGCCGAACAAACGGCGATTTACTGGGACAGCACGCGCCCGGAAGCCGAGCGGATCGCCGATCTGCTTGGCCGCATGACTCTGCTGGAAAAGGCGCGTCAGCTCGATCTCTACATGGGCGAGCACTTCGTCGATCGAATGCGCAATCATACGATGATGGCGCTGGACGCCAAGTTCGACGAAGCGTCGGCGGAGACGCTGCTGGGGGACGCCGGGGTCGGGGCCATCCATGATCTTTACCCTCCCACCTCGGAAATTCCCAACGCCGTACAAGACTGGATCCGCAAAAACTCCCGTCTTGGCATTCCCGTGCTATTCGCTGAAGAGGCGCTGCACGGCCTGTGTTCGCCCGGCAATACTTCGTTTCCGCAGTCTATTGGCCTGGCGTCCACCTGGAACCCGGCGTTGATTGAAAGAGTGGGGGCGGTGGTCGGCGCGGAAATGCGGGCGTCCAATATCCACTTCGCCTTTGGCCCCGTCTTCGATGTGGCGCGTGATCCGCGCTGGGGACGCACGGAGGAGACTTACGGCGAAGACCCGCATCTGGTCGCCCGGATCGGTGTCGCCTTTATCAAAGGGATGCAGGGCGAGACGCTTGCGAGCGACCATACCGCCGCCGCCGAGCCCAAGCATTTCGCGGGGCATGGCGCGCCGGAAGGCGGACGCAACACGGCGCCGCTGCATGCCGGACCGCGCGAGATGGCCGAGACCATGCTGCCGCCCTTTGAGGCGGCGATCCGTGAATGTGGCGTGCTTGGGATCATGTGCGCCTACCACGAGATCGATGGCGTGCCCTGCGCGGCGAACGGCGACCTTCTCACGGGCATCCTGCGCGACCAATGGGGATTCGAGGGGATGGTGCTTTCGGACCTGGGCGCTATTCGCTTGCTGCTGGAGCGCCATCGCGTAGCGGTCGACCCCGCCGACGCGGTCCGGCAGGCGCTCACCGCCGGCATGGACATGCAGTATTACGATTTCGATCACGACGTCTTCGAAGCCGCGATCATCGACGGCGTCGAAAGCGGCGCGCTGCCCATCGAAGTTGTCGATCAGGCCGTGTCCCGCGTGCTGCGCCTCAAATTTCGTCTTGGCTTGTTTGAAAACCCGATGATCGATACGGCGTTAGCCTCTCGTGTGAAGCTGAGCGCGGAGCACCGCGCGGTCAACTTGCAGGCGGCGCGCGAATCGATCTGCCTGCTGAAGAACGACAGCGCCCTTTTGCCGCTGCGCAAGGATCTGCCCCGCATTGCCGTGCTTGGCCCGAACGCCGCGCACGCGCGGTCGGGAGACTATTCCAGCAGCGGCGGAGGAGAGGCGATTTCGCTGCTCGCCGGCGTCCAATCCGCCGTCTCGCCGAGTACGGAAGTGCTGTTCGCGGACGGAACCGGCGCCTCCACCAGCGCTTCGGCTCTCCCGGAGCGCTGGCTGAACCACGACGGCGGGGTGGGACTGCGCGCCGAGCTCTTCGTGAATGCGAACATGGACGCAGAGCCGCTGGTGCGTCGCATTGATCCCACGATCGATTTCAACTGGGTGGCCGCGCTTCCTGCAGCGGGCATTCCCGTGGATGGTTTCTCCGTTCGCTGGTCCGGCGTCCTGACCCCCGATGTCACGGCCGACGGCTATTTCAGTATTCCGCCGCAGGACATCATGCGTGTCTGGCTTGACGATGACCTGATCCTCAACAGCTGGGAGCCGGGCGCCGCTCTCCAAAAACCGATCTCTCTGGAGGCTGGGCGCTCCTACGCACTCACCGTCGAATACCGAAAGATGAGCGGCGGCGCCAGCGTTCGCGTCGGCTGGGCGCGGAAGGCGGGCGATCTGGAAGCGGCGGTGGCGCTCGCCGCCGACGCTGATGTCGCGATCATCGCCCTCGGCGAGCCTCCCGGCATCTCCGGCGAAGGCATGGACCGCTCGAATATCGATCTGCCCGAAGATCAAATGCAGCTTCTCAAAGCTGTCCACGCGACCGGAACACCAGTCGTCGTTGTCCTGATGAATGGCCGGCCGCTGACGATCAACTGGGCCGCCGAAAATATCCTTTCCATCGTGGAAGCCTGGTATCCGTCGGAAGTCGGCGGCGTGGCGCTCGCGGAAGTACTGTTTGGCGACTACAACCCCGCTGGCCGTCTCCCGGTCACGTTCCCGAAATCCCTTGGCCAGCTGCCGCTGACCTACGACCACAAGCACAGCACCGAAGCGCGCTATGTCGATCTCGACTGGCGTCCGCTGTTCCCCTTCGGACACGGTCTCAGCTACACGCAATTTGCATACACGAACCTCACCGTCGAGCCGGAAGAAACCGCCGCGACAAAGTTCACGGTCTCGGTCACGGTGACAAACACTGGCGACCGCGACGGCGACGAAGTCGTCCAGCTCTACCTGCGCGACGTTGTCGCCAGCGTCACCACTCCGGTTCGCCTGCTCAAAGCATTTGAACGTATCCACTTGAAAACCGGCGAGCAGCGAACCCTATCGTTCTCTCTGGGGCACCGCGAACTATCGCTGATCGATCGCCATCTGAACCGGGTGGTGGAGCCGGGCGAGTTCGATGTCTACGTCGGCGGCAGCTCGGACGCGACGCTTGCGGCTCGGTTCCGGATTGTGGATTGATATATCGCCTTGGGTCTTGTCTGACGAAATTAGGATACGCGCCATTGGGAGGTATAAAGAATGAATATCCCCCAAAGAGCATGTCAATTCGTTTGACGAGGAGCCAAGATGTGTATCGTACAGCCGCTGCGAACCGCCTTCCGTAGCTTGATCTTACTTGCCGTATGCTGCGTAATCTGCCTGCCTGCTTCCGCGGCAGTAATTGCTACGGAAAATAGCTCGGAGCGAACTGTACTCAAGCGTCTTTTCAAGCAGGCGAAGCAATCGATTTGTATTCGTTGCTCTCGTCTTGAAGATCCTGTGCTGCTTAGCTCTTTGCTGCGGGCAGGCAGGCGCGGTGTTGATGTCCGGGTGATTGCCGGAGTGATGACGCCGGATCTACAGCGCGCAGCTCGTCGGCATTCGCCGCATTTTGCCGTCCGTATGGCCGCCATTTCCGATAACGACCGAGAAAGCTCCCAAGCAATCGTAGATAAAGTAATCACGTGGTATGGAGGAGCAGATTGGTCGCCGAAAAAATGGCGAGCGAAATCTCAATATATTATTGATGGCGGATATCGCAACGGATTTCCAGGAACCATTAAATTCGAACGGCTTTGGCGGCGTAGTAAGCCTATCGCCAATCCACACTCGCTGGACTTTTCCGAGAAGGTGGTAAAATGAAAATATTATAGTTCGCAATAGCCGCCCATGAACGCAAAGCCATATCCATATCCGATCTCACTCTCTCTCGTCGGGATCGACGCCGCCCATGACATGGGATATACGGTTGATCGCCGCACGGGGAGCGATGAGTATCTCTTTGAGTTTTTCGACAGCCCCGTTACGCTGCTGGACAGCCGGGACCGCCGTCAATATTCCGGCGGAGTGTTTATCCTCTATGCGCCGGGGCAGCGCCAGTATTTCCGGGCGGATGGGGCGCTGACGCATACCTGGCTCCAGCTTTCGGGCGCGGGCGTCGCCGAGTGTATTGAGCGCTATCGGATCCCCGTCAATCAGGCGGTCGAAACCCCTCACCCCGATTTCCTCGCGTCGCTGCTGCGCGAAGCGCTCCAGCATCAAGCGCGCAAGCATCGGCACTGGGAAGACTCGGTGACGGAAGTTTGCCGCGCTATCTTCCGGCGTCTCTCCCGCGCGCTTTTTCAGACCGACTTAGTGGAGATTTCCCCTTACCAGCGGCATATGCTGGCGACGATGCAGGGCGTGCGCGCCCAGGTCTACAAAGACTTGCAGCGGCGCTGGACGGTGGAGGACATGGCGGCCATTGCGAGCATGAGCCCCCAGCGCTTCGCTGTGGCGTACCGGTCGTGTTTCGGCGCCGGCCCGATCGACGACCTCATCGACGTACGCCTGCGCCACACCGAGATGCTGCTGCGACATCTGCCCATCACCGTGGTTGAGGCCGCGCAGCATTTCGGCTTCAACACGGGATCGAATTTTCACGTCTTGTTTCGCGAGCGGATGGGGCGTTCTCCGCGAAAATCCGCCCAGGCTCGCGCCTTTCCCGCGATCTCCGGCTCCAGCGAGGACCTTTGGGAAAACACCAGGGCGGCGAAGAAGGTGGATCTTCTCTATATCCGTCCAGCCGGTCACTGGAGTTTCGATCAAGACGGATCCGCCGTGGAGGACGATCTTGGCAAGCACTCTCCGGCGGCTCTGTTTCACGGGGTGACCAAGGAAAAAGGCCGTTTGGGCGGCGGCGCCCTGTACTTTGACGGGACCGGGCACGCCGTGATCGCGGAAACCGTCATTGACACTTCGGGCAGTTATACCGTGTCCGCATGGCTGCGCCATGACAAACAAGGGCGTATGACGGCGATCAGCATCGGCAACCTTCACCACGGCGCATTCTATCTCCAGTATATCTCGCAGGAAGGCGGCTTTAAATTCGCCGTCACGGTTTCGGAGCGCGACCCCCTGGCGATCTTTGTCGCAAGCTCCGCGCCCAGCCGCGACGGCGAATGGCGCCATGTCACCGGGGTCCACGACGCCGAGAACTGCGAAATCCGGCTCTATATCGACGGCGTTTTGGACGGACGAACTCCCTATCACACACCCTGGCGCGCGGACCGCGCTACCTATTTAGGCGGATGCGAGGTTATGGACACCATTCGGGACCGCTGGACCGGCGCTATGGACGACCTGCGTGTTTACGACCGTGTGCTGTCCACCTCTGAGATCGAAACGCTCTATCACGGGGACGACGAGGAATTGTCGCGAGATCGGCGGGAGGAGTAATCCATGCGAATTATGGAGCCTCCAGGAACGATTGAAGTGCTGGAGATGGCGATCGACGCCATCCACGCCCGCGGCTTCGAGATGGATCCGTACAACGAAACCCCTTACTTTACGTTCTCGTATTATAACTGCCCCATCGTGCTCAGCGACTCGAGCGGCGTGCGTGAATGGCCCGCCGGCGTGAGCCTGGTGCATGCGCCCGACGACCGGCGGCTTGTGCGCGCGGAAAGCGCCGATCTTCTCAACACCTGGTTTCACTTCGACGGGCCGGGCGTGGCGGCGTGTTTGTCCGAGTACGAAATCCCCATCAACACGGTGATAGATTTGGGCGATCTCCCATTTTTGCGGCCGATTTTGGAAGAAGTACGCCAGGAGCGCGTCCAGCAGCCGCTTCACTGGCAGGACGCGGTGTCCGACTTGATCCGCCGGCTGTTCCGGGAGTTCGGCGCCCTGAAGTCGGATCTGGATAACTCCCTGACTCCGTCGCAGCGGACCCAGGAGCGCACGCTGCGCGATATTCGTATGCGGGTCCACGCCGATTTGGCTCATGAATGGACCGTAGCGGAGATGGCCTCTCAGGGAAATTGGCATCCCACATGGTTTGCGACTGTTTACACACGCCAGTTCGGCGTCAGTCCCATGAACGATCTGCTCAATGTACGACTGCGGCATGCGGAGGCGCTGCTGGTCCATCTCCCCATGACGGTCGGGCATATCGCCTCGACCTGCGGCTTCGCCAGCGTGGAGCATTTTAACCGTTTGTTTCGGAAACGCATGGGCTGCACGCCCAGCCAGATCCGAAAGCAGGGGAAACGATAGGAATATCAATTTTGCTATAGGGTATTGCTCGCGCGGCGAATTTATGTTATGATTGAGATTACGAATACATCCCACATTTTTGATTTCCATTCGGCGACGGATGGGTGGGAACGGGGTAAAATCCGTGTGTATTTCCTCATCTTAAGTTTCAGCAGCGGCTTTCGGGCCGCGTGAGAAAGATAAATTCGTTGCAAGAAAAACGGTGGGTATCGATCGCCTCCTCGATCAAAGGGGCGATTCGGCGCGGGGAGCTTCACGCCGGCGCTCGGATTGCGTCGGAGACGGAGATGGCGACCCAGTGGAATGTCAGCCCCATGACCGTGCATCGCGCGCTGACTGAGCTTCAGCGCGAAGGATGGGTCGTGCGCCGCCGCAAGATCGGCACCGTGGTCGCCGACCGATCCGCGATGCCCGCCACCAAGGTTGCCCTGATCTTCACGAACCATGCCGACCTGCCGCAGGGCGCCTACGCCGCCGGTATCGAAGAGAACCTAGGCGACGGTCTCCAGCTTGTGCCCCTCAGCACCCATGGCAGCGCGGTCGAGGAGGCGAAGTGTCTGGAGCGCGCGGTCGCCGAGTGCAGCGCGATCATCTGCTATCCGACCGGCGCGCCGGAAAACACGGCGCTGATGAAGAAGGCCGCCGCCGCCAAGCCGCTTCTGCTGATCGACTGCATGCCCGAAGGGATCGAAGCCGATGTCGTGATGACGGACAACTTTGGCTCCATGCTGATGGGCCTCCAGCATCTGCGCGCCCTTGGTCATACCCGCATCGCCTACTTCATGGAGTTCCCGCACTTAGTTTCCTCGGTGCGCGAGCGGTTCGCGGGTTACCAGCAGTTCATGAAGCAGGAGATCGGGGTGGACGATCCGGAGCGCTGGGTGCGGCGCTTTTCCTGCTCGATGTCCTGGGAGCAGTACTGCGGCCGCGTCGAAACCGTGCTCGCTGAGCTGCTGAGCGAGGATCAACCCATCACCGCGATCGCATGCCAGCAGGACGCGGTTATGGCGGCTCTCCTCGAAGCCTGCGTTCAGCTCGGCGTGTCCGTTCCTGAAGACTTGGCGATCCTCAGTTTTAACGACATGCCTCCACGGATGCAGCCGCTCGCACACAGCGTCCACCGCCTTGTCCAGCGTCCCATCGAAATGGGCGCCATGGTGGCGAAGCGCATCCAGCAGCGCCTGAACTCCCCCCAGATCGCTCCGCAGCAGATGCGCCTGATGACCGATCTTTATCCCGCCGTCGCGCATATCACGAGCGATACCGCGCGCCAGTTCCGCGCGGCGCGGCAGGCGCAGCAAAAAGAGACGCCATCTCCCCAATAGCTTCTTGACACGAATTTAACCCTATAGTATAATTGGGTTTGTTGCATATCGTTTTGCCGGCGATTGAAATCGCGCCTAGAAGTGCACGATGTGCCCCTCCGGGCACTCCAGA